>NZ_JBIUCG010000020.1:0-66118 GCF_044548645.1 Nocardia sp. NPDC051929
CGCGGCCCTCTTATGGCTCGCGTGTGCGCGACCGCCGCTTGCTCCTTCGTCGCGTACGCGGCGGCCGCGCACACGCGAGCCGGGCCGCGAACGGACAGGCTCGGTCTCGCTTCGCTCGAAAGACGTGGTTGCGGTGTGCTGGGCGCGTCGGTGGCGGAGCTCGCTACTCAGTGAGTTTGTAGTGGGCTGGATGTCGGCTCGGCTGCGCCGCTTGCCCCTTCGTCGCGGACGCGGCGGCCGCGCACACGCGAGCCGGGCCGTGACGGCGCATGCTCGGTCTCGTTTCGCTCGAACGACGTGGTTAGGGTGCGCTGGGCGCGTCGGTGGCGGAGCTCGCTACCCCGCATGCGTTCTGGAGTGGGCTGGCCGGCTGTCGGCTCGGCCCGCTTACCGCAAACGTGAGCGGGGCTGGGTCGTTCCAATGACTGCGGCGCTTGGTTTCCGCGAGCCGGGCCGCGAAGAGCGCCTGCTCGGGGTTGCCTCGGTCTGCGCGAGTGGAGGCCGCGCGGTGGGGTGGGACGGTTATCCGACGGACTGCTCGCTTGCCCGAAGGTCGGTCGGGTGGATACTGCGAGGGGTCGATCGTCGCGGTCGGCAGTCGACTGCTACCCGTGAGTAGGGGATCGGGCGGGGCCCGTTACGCTGCACCGCATGCCGTATCTGGAACGCCAAGGGGAAGTGTTCGTCGTCTACCTCGGGTCCGAGGGCGAGACGGACAACGAGAACCGTTTCCACCCGGATTGGATCGACGCGTTCCACGGGCTGCTGGACGAGGTCGAGAGTTCCGTGGGGCCCGCCGCGCTGGTGACGACGGCGACCGGGAAGTTCTTCAGCAACGGTCTGGACACCGATTGGCTGTTCGGCAACCTGGACAAGATGCACGGCTACCTCGACCGCGTGCACTCGCTCTACACCCGCCTGCTCGCATTCCCGCTGCCGACCGTCGCCGCGATCAACGGCCATGCCTTCGGCGCGGGCGCCATGCTGGCCACCTCACACGATTTCCGGGTGATGCGCGCTGATCGCGGCTTCTACTGCCTGCCCGAGGTGCACCTGGGCATGCCGTTCACCATCGGGATGAACGCCCTGCTCACCGAGCGGCTGAGCAACCAGGTCTGCGTGCAGGCGATGACCACCGGCCACCGCTACCCGGCGGACGAGGCGATCGCAGCGGGCATTGTGGACGGCAAGGCCGAAGCCGACGAGCTGCTCGCGACCGCCGTCCAGCGGGCGGCGTCGCTGGCCGGCAACCGCAGGCCCAACCTGCCGGTGATCAAGCGCGCCCTACACGCAAAAGCACTGGCCGGCCTCGCGGTACCGACCACTCCGGAAAACCTGGCCTTCGCCACGAACTGACCCGCCTTCACGGACAGCCCAGGTCCGCGCACGCGAGCCACAAGGGGGCCGCGAACACGCCGCGCGAAAGCGCGGCAAATCGAACACAGTGCGAGACTGTGTTGCATGCCACCATCGCGCAGCGGGCGCCAGGAAGCGCAGCACGACGGCAACGCAGTCTGCGAGGTCGACGCCACCGCTCGCGGTGACGCCGCGATCCGCGCCGCGTCCGCCGAGCTGATCGCGCTCTCGCACGCGATTCACGACGAACCGGAGCTGGCGTTCGAGGAGACCCGCAGCGTCGCCAAGACGATCGTGCCGCTGGCCGAGCGCGGTTTCGAGATCGAGCTGGGCGTGGCCGAGCTGCCCACGGCCTTCCGCGCGCGCTACGGCAGCGGCGCGCTGACCGTCGGCATCTGCGCCGAATACGACGCGCTGCCCGAGATCGGCCACGCCTGCGGGCACAACGTCATCGCCGCCTCCGCGGTGGGCGCGGCGCTCGGTCTCGCCGAGGTCGCGGACGAACTGGATCTCACCGTGCTGGTATTCGGCACACCGGCCGAGGAGAGCGGCGGCGGCAAGGTGCTCATGCTGGAACGCGGCGTGTTCGACGACGTCGCGATGGCGATGATGGTGCATCCGGGTCCGCTCGACATCGTCGGCGCCCGCTCGCTGGCTCTGGCCGACGTGTCGGTGGTTTTCCACGGGCGCGAGGCGCACGCAAGCGCGGCGCCGGAGCAGGGCCGCAACGCGGGCGACGCGGTCACCGTCGCGCAGGTGGCCCTTGGGTTGCTGCGGCAACATCTCCTGCCCGGCCAGCAACTGCACGGTATAGTCGGCGACGGTGGCGTAGCTCCCAACATCGTGCCCGGACGTGCGGAACTGCTGTATTACCTACGCGCAGTCGACTCCGCATCCCTCGACGATCTGATGCGACGAGCGTCGGCTTGCTTCGAGGCGGGCGCCCTCGCGACCGGCTGCACCCACGAAATCCGGACGCTCGCGCCGACGTATACCGAGCTGACCCCGGATCCGGACTTGTTGCTCGTCTATCGCGAGCAGCTCACCGGATTGGGACGCGTGCCGCTCGCTCCGGAGTTCGAGGCGCAGCGGCCGCTGGGCAGCACCGATATGGGAAACGTCACCAATGTCATTCCGGGCATTCACCCGGTCATCGGCATTGATGCCGGTGGTGCGGTGACACATCAGCCAGGCTTCGCCGCGGCCAGCGTCAACGCCTCGGCGGATCGTGCGGTCCTCGACGGTGCGCTCGCGCTCACGCGTACCGCAATCACCGTCGCCCGCGATGACATCCATAGAGACAGGTTGTTGCAACGGCTAGTTCAACGACAGGAGGACATTCGGTGAGCACAACCGGCCGTTCTGCGGCGCCGGCGACGGGCCCGGCAGCGGGCATCCGTGTGGCCACGGAGGGCCCCGGCAGCTCCGCAGTGTCGGAAACCGGGGGATCAGGGCGGGAAGCGGTGGAGTCGTGGCTGGCCGATCACACGGTCGACCTCGTCCAGTGGCGCAGGCACATCCACGCCAACCCGGAACTGTCCCGTACCGAGTTCGGCACCACCGAGTTCGTCTCGGCGTGGCTGACCAAGGCGGGATTGACGCCGCAGGTGCTGCCCGGCGGCACCGGCCTGATCTGTGACCTCGGACCGGACGGACCGCGGGTCGGCCTGCGCGCCGACATGGACGCGCTGCCGCTGCAGGAGTTCACCGGACTGCCCTTCGCGTCGACGGTCCCCGGCGTGTCGCACGCGTGCGGCCACGACGCGCACACCACCATCCTGCTCGGCACGGCGCTGGCGCTGGCCGAGGTGCCGGAGCTGCCGGTCGGCGTGCGGCTGGTCTTCCAGCCCGCCGAGGAGGTCATGCCGGGAGGCGCGATCGACGTGGTCGCCGCCGGCGCGATGGCCGGGGTGGAGCGAATCTTCGCGTTGCACTGCGATCCGCGCCTGGAGGTCGGCCGGATCGGCATCCGCGTCGGCGCGATCACCTCCGCCGCCGACACCATCGAGCTGGTGCTCGACTCGCCGGGCGGCCATACCTCGCGTCCGCACCTGACCAGCGACCTGGTCTACGCCATCGGCTCGGTCATCACGGGCCTGCCCGGCCTGCTCAGCCGCCGTATCGACCCGCGCACCAGCACCGTGATGGTGTGGGGCGCGGTGAGCGCGGGGAAGGCGCCGAACGCCATTCCGCAGACCGGCATGCTCACCGGCACCATCCGCACCGGAGACCACGCGACCTGGTCGTTGCTGGAGCCGATGGTGCGGGAGATCGTCGACGGCCTGCTCGCCCCGACCGGCGTGCGCTACCAGCTGAACTACCGGCGCGGCGTGCCGCCCGTGGTCAACGACGAGCACTCCACCCGCATCTTCGAGGACGCCATTCGCGCACTCGGCCCCGACGCGCTGGCCGACACTCCGCAGTCCGGCGGCGGCGAGGACTTCTCCTGGTATCTGGAGGAGGTGCCGGGCGCGATGGCGCGCCTGGGCGTCTGGTCCGGCGAGGGGGAGCAGCTGGATCTGCACCAGCCGACCTTCGACATCGACGAGCGGGCGCTCGCGGTCGGCGTCCGGGTGCTGAGCAACCTCGCGCTCGGCGCGAGCTCTGTCTGACCTCCAGCGCCTTCGGCGCTGGGTGTTCGCGGCCCCTTATGGCTCGCGTTCGAGCGGGCGAGACTCGCGCGTGCGGCGCATGCGCTTCGCCCCCCCGGACGCGAGCCGGGCCGCGAACGGTGCTCGATGGCCTCGCACTCGACGAGGCCGTGAGCGTGACAGTGGTCCGGCCCGACCGAGAGGGTATGGCCACACCGCAGGCGTTGCGGCGTGACGCGCGGTCAGCCGAAGTTGCCCGGGCCGACGTTGCGGCTGTTGCGGGTGCGTAGAGCGTGCACGTAATCCTCTGGCGCACCGGCCTTTTCGGCGGCATCGGCGATCACGCCCAGGTAGCGGGCGGACGGCAGGCCGCCCTCGTAGGCATCCAGCACGTATAGCCAGGCCAGCGTGGGGTCGCCACCGTCGCCGTTGCGAGTCACGCGAAGGCGGATCTTCTTGTGGATGCCGAAGTCCGAGCCCTCCCAGCGGTCCAGCCGCTGCTCGTCCTCCGGGGACACGTCGTAGAGCACGACGAACACCCGGGAACCGGGATCCTCGACGACCGTCGCGAGAGGCCCTTCCCAGCCGATATCGTCACCGGCGAAGGTGAGCCGCCAGCCCTCCAACCAGCCCGTCCCGGACATGGGGGAGTGCGGACAGCGCTCGAGCATCTGCGTCGAGTCCATGTTGGACCCATAGGCGGCATAGATCGGCACCAGCAAAGGGTAGCCAATAACCTTCGCAGACCGCGTTCGATTGCCGCACCTGCGGCGCGCCGCCCGGCGGGGAACTGTTGCGCACCGGTAACGCGGTCGATCGTGCGAGGTGGTTGCCGGATAACGTTTACCCCGTGCCGGAGATCCCGGCGCGAAGCACGAGCGGAGGTATCAATGACCCGCATCGCGATCATCGGTGGCGGACCGGCCGGCTATGAGGCGGCCCTGGTAGCCGCCCAGCACGGAGCGTCGGTGACGCTGGTCGATTCCGACGGCATCGGCGGAGCGTGCGTGCTGTGGGACTGCGTTCCCTCCAAGACTTTCATCGCCTCGACCGGCGTGCGCACCGACCTGCGCCGTGCTCGCGATCTGGGCATCACCCTCGACCCGGCCCAGGCGCACGTGCAGCTGTCCGAGGTGAACGCGCGCGTCAAGGCGCTGGCGCTGGCGCAGTCCTCCGACATCCGCTCGAAACTGCAGACCGTCGGGGTGACCGTGCTGGCCGGATACGGCGAGCTGATCGATCCGGGCAGCGGCGTGGCCGCGCACCGCGTGCTGGCCAAGCTGGCCGACGGCGCACAGCAGATCATCGAGGCCGAGGTCGTGCTGATCGCGACCGGCGCGAGCCCGCGGGTGCTGCCGGGCGCGGAACCGGACGGCGAGCGGATCCTCAACTGGCGGCAGCTCTACGACCTCGAAGAGCTGCCGGAGACCCTGGTGGTCGTCGGTTCCGGCGTGACGGGTGCGGAGTTCGTCTCCGCCTACACCGAGATGGGCGTGCGGGTGAAGCTGGTCTCCAGCCGCGACCGCGTGCTGCCCGGCGAGGACGCCGACGCGGCGCTCGTGCTGGAGGACGCGCTCGCCGAGCGCGGCGTCGAACTGGTCAAGCACGCGCGCGCCGACGCCGTCGAGCGCACCGCCGACGGCATCGTGGTCAAGCTTTCCGACGGGCGCACCGTGTCCGGCTCGCACGCGCTGATGACCGTCGGCTCGACACCGAACACCACGGGCCTCGGGCTGGAGAAAGTCGGCATCGAACTCGACCGCGGCGGCTATCTGCGGGTGGACCGCGTGTCGCGCACGTCGGTGCCGGGCGTCTACGCCGCGGGGGACTGCACCGGCCTGCTGCCGCTGGCCTCGGTTGCCGCGATGCAGGGACGCATCGCGATGTACCACGCGCTCGGGGAAGGCGTCAGCCCGGTCCGTCTGAAGACCGTTGCCTCCGCGGTGTTCACCCGGCCGGAGATCGCGACCGTCGGCGTCAGCCAGACCGCGATCGACAACGGTGAGGTGCCCGCGCGCACGGTGATGCTGCCGCTGAACACGAATCCGCGCGCCAAGATGTCCGGGCTGCGCCGCGGTTTCGTCAAGATCTTCTGCCGCCCCGCGACCGGCGTGGTGATCGGCGGTGTCGTCGTCGCGCCGATCGCCTCGGAACTGATCCTGCCGATCGCCCTTGCGGTGCAGAACAACCTGACGGTCAACGACCTGGCCCAGACCTTCTCGGTGTACCCGTCGCTCACCGGTTCGGTGACCGAGGCGGCGCGTTTGCTGATGCGACACGACGACCTGGACTGAGCTCGGTTCGGCGCATCCGGTGCCGTGTCCGATCCCGGACATCAGGCCCGGTTAACTCGGTGCGGGCGTGGGACGCGGGCGCTCTTGCCACCCTTGGCTATTCGCTGCGTTGCCCAATATGCGCACATGTGGTTCACTCTCGGCAGAGATGCGATTGAAGGACGGTCGCGGAGTTCGGTGTGGGGGGATGGGTCCTTTCCAAATCGGCACGACCGAACGGCCCGGGTCGTTCGACGGTCAGGCGTCTCACCCAGGGACAACTGAATGCGGCCTGCCGGGCCGCACCCGGGAAGGGAATTGCGAAAAGTGAAACATCGTAAGCCGAGTCGGGCGCAGCGAGCGATGGCGAGCACCTCGTTGCCACTGGCCACAGCGGCTGCCGTGGCCACTCTCTTCGCTGCGCCGGCGGGGGCGGCTCCCAACGATCCGACCACTCCGCCGACGCCTGCTCCGACGCAGCCGGGCGTGAACGAGTCGCCGAGCACCCCGGAAACCACTGCGCCGGAGCCGGGCAAGCCGGAATCCAAGCAGGATCCGCAGAAGCCGGAGAGCAAGCCCACGCCGAGCCAGCCAGGCGTCACCACCCCGGAGTCGGATCATGCCGCGCCGGACCAGAAAGACCCGAAGCTGGCCAAGCCGACCCAGCCGGGCGTGACCCCGCCGCGCGTCGCGCCGCTGCCGGTTCCCGGTCAGCAGAAGCCGAGCGAGCCGCTGCCCGCGGTCGTGCCGGATCAGGCCGCGCCGCAGCCGGGCCAGCAGCAGGCCGCGCCGCAGCCCGGTCAGCAGGCCACTCCGCAGCTGGGTACGCAGAGCGACAACGACAACGCCCAGGCGCGGCAGCCGGAGAGCTCCACGCTGGTGCAGCCGCAGGCGCAGCCGCGCTGGCAGGCCCCGCGTATGGAGGCGGCCCCGGCGGCTCCGGTCGTGGAGATGACCGGCCCGCACGCGGAGATCGGCGCCAACATCGACGGCGGCACCGTCCTGCCGGGTCACGTGGCCAACACCCACCACTTCAGCAACGAGGCCGGTTACGTCGGCACCATCGGCTACCGCACGCCGACCGGCTCGGGTGAAGCGGGCGTCTCGGTGGAGTTCGTCGACAAGAACACGGTCAAGCTGACCACCTACACCGGTGGCGAGGGCCTGGCCGCGAACAACACCACCACGGTGTTCGACACCACCCAGCTGAACCAGGCCAAGGCCGCGGTGGAGGACTGGATCCGGGAGCAGCCGGGCGGATCGGCCGCCCTGGATGCCGCCGCACAGGTTAAGCTTCCGCTTCAGCCGGGCGATTTCGCTCCGCAGACCGCCGACGTGGGTGGTGTCACCACCCAGTGGGGTGGTTCACTCCAGTACTGACACGTGCTGTTTCGACGGGTGGGGCGGTCGTTCGCGGCCGCCCCGCTTGTGTGTCCGGGAAAGGATTGGGTGTGACCTCCGAGGGTGACGCGAGGGAGAACGAATCCGACCAGTCCGGTTCGGAGTTCGGTCCGCCGTTGGGGGAATTCGGGCCGCCGGTGTCCGAATTCGGACCGCCCGTCTCGGAATTCGGTCCGCCTGTTTCGGAATTCGGTCCGCCGATGGGGGCCGACACCGGCCCGCGCTGGCAGGTGCCGCAGCAGCCGACCGATCACCCGGAACTGACTTGGCGGCCCGCGGGCGAGCCGGAAACGACACCCGCACTGCCGTCGCAGTTCCGCGCGCCGGATTCCACGGTTTACGCCGGACCTGCCTCCGCCACGCCCGAGCAGCCTTCTTCCGGCGTCGAGCGCTCGCAGCCCGAGGACGGCGAGCCGCGGGAATCCTGGTGGAACCAGCCGACCGCCGAGGGGGGCGTGCCGAAACCTCCCGCGCCGTCCGAATCGGGTCTGTCCTGGGCCGAGGACCCGATCGCCATGCGGCTGGCGCTGCGCGTCCCCACAACACCGGCGCCCGCCCGGCGCAAGGGCTCCTCGACGCGGTGGATCGTGCTCGGTGCGGTCGCGGCGGTCGTGGCGCTGATCGCGCTGACCGTGACCATCGTGGTGACCAGCGGCAGCGATGAGGACCAGGACGGCACGGCGGCTTCGAGCGGCCCGAGCACCGCGGCGGTGGACTGCCCGACCCGCACCGAGGGCAAGGTCACCTTCGGCAATGGTTCGGGTGACACGAGCAGCGGGATCCGGGCGATTCTCGGCTTCGAGCATGCCTACTATTCCGAGCGCAGCGCTGCCCGCGCGCACACGTTCGTGGCGCCGGGCGCGAACGTCGAGCCACCCGCGGACCTGCAGAAAACCATCGACCAGCACATCCCGCACGGCACGGCCTATTGCCTGCGGATCGCGGAGATCACTCCCGATCGCTTCAACGTCGAGATCACCGAGCGCCATCCCGATGGCACCGAGGCACAGTACTTCCCGGTGATCACGACGGTGACCCTGGACGGGCGGACCCTCATCTATCTGATCGATTGAGTCTGCCTCGCGGTAGGTCGGGCTACCGGGGTTCGCTCCAGCGATGAACGCGGTGCGTGGTGGAACGGGTGCGCCGCGACCGCCGGTGTGCGCAAACCGCGCACGCCGCGGCCGCGGACGACGGATCAGCCGTCGTTGACGCCCGGCTGCAGGTAGTTCGTGACCTGCCACACGTACCCACCGCCGGAGCGCACGCAGCCGAGAACCGCTTTGCGCTGGACTCCATTGCCCACGTCCACATAGTCCTGCGCCGTCGCTCCTGGAACCGTGCACTTCTGACCAGGCTGAGCGGCGTTCGCCGACGGCGCCACAAAGGCCAGTACGCCGGTGGTCAACGCGCCGATAGCAAGGTCGTTGCGTCGGGACGCTGCGGCGGGTGCATGTCGGGCAGTGAGTCGGTCGGTCCAGTCTTGTTGCGTCCGACGGCCCGTTCCACGCCTCGAGTTATCTCACATAATGAGAATAGAATTTCATATCTTGGTAGTCGATGTGAAACAGTGAGGACAACGCGTACCGTGGCGTCCTTTTCTGGAGGTTTCATGACGGCGATCACTCCACCCCTGGCCCGGCGTCTCGAGGGCCTGACGAGTTCGGCGATTCGTGATCTGCTGAAGGTAGCCGCGCGCGACGACGTCATCAGCCTGGCCGGTGGCCTGCCCGACGAGCAATTGATGCCGCGAGACCGGATCGCGCAGGCGGCGGAGTCGGCGCTGGCGGACCGCGCGCGACTGCAGTACACCGAATCGGCCGGGTGGGGGCCGCTGCGTGACGTGCTCGCCGCACGTGAGACGCGGCGGCTGGGGCGGCCGGTGCCGCTCGAGGAGGTGTTCGTCACGCACGGTTCGCAGCAGGCGTTGTCGCTGCTCGCCGAGGTTTTGCTGGATCCGGGCGCGCTCGTCGTGGTCGAGGATCCGGCATACGTCGGCGCGTTGCAGGTGTTCCGGGCCGCCGGATCGCGCATCGTGACGGTCCCGCTCGACGCCGAAGGGATGCGGGTCGACGCGTTGGCCGAACTGCTCGGCCGTGGCGAGCGGCCCGCGGTGGTGCACACGGTGAGCAATTTCCACAATCCGCGCGGTGTCACCATGAGCCCGCGACGTCGGCAGGAACTCGCCGAGCTCGCCGACCGGTTCGGATTCTGGGTGATCGAGGACGATCCCTACGGCGAACTGTGGTTCGACCGGCCGTCGCCGGAACCGATCGCGACGTATTCACCCAACGTGATCCGGCTGTCGAGCGTGTCGAAGATTCTGGCGCCGACCTTGCGGGTGGGCTGGATGACCGCGCCGAACGCGGTGTGCAGGGGTGTGGAACTGCTGAAGCAGGGCGCGGACCTGTGCGGGTCGGCCCTGACCCAACAGATCGCCGCCGATCTGCTCGCCGATGCGGACTGGCTGACCGGGCAGGTCGAGGAGATCCGGCGGGTCTACGGTGCGCGGGCGCGTGTCCTGGTCGACGAGCTGCGCACCCGCTTCGGTGACCGCCTGGTGAGCACCGATGCGGCGGGCGGCATGTTCGTGTGGGTCGACTTCACCGATGGGACCGACGCCGTGGACTTGTTGCCCCGCGCCATCGATCTCGGCGTCGCCTACGTCCCCGGCGAGGCATTCGCGGTGTCCGGCGGCCACCGGAATTCGATGCGCCTGTGCTTCACCACCTCCGACGCGGCGACGCTGCGTGAGGCGATCGAGCGGTTGGCGCGCGCGATAGGTGAATAGATCCAGGGACAACCACTTTCGATTGCCGCCGGATGGTTCGCGCGATTATGTCGCGGACGTGCGAGCGTAGTCGTCGTCTCGCTCACGCGGGGCGTCGCTTGCCTTGCCCCTGCCGGGGTAGGTGTTCGTCGGTGGCAGGTCTACTGTGACGACCCGTGCCGCGACGCTTCGCGAGGTCGAGGAGCGTGCCCGGTCCGCCCGTCAGTCCACCCAGCCGTACGTGCGCTCGACCGCCTTGTTCCACGCGGCGAAGCGCTCGTCCCGTTCCGCCTCCGGCATGGTCGGGTGCCAAGTTTTGTCGGCGGTCCAGTTGTCGCGGATGTCGTCGGTGCCCGACCAGTAGCCGACGGCGAGCCCGGCCGCGTACGCCGCACCCAGCGCGGTGGTCTCGTTGACCACCGGGCGCACCACGGGCACGTCGAGGACGTCGGACTGGAACTGCATGAGCAGGTCGTTGGCGACCATGCCGCCGTCCACCTTCAGCGTGGTCAGCTCCAGGCCGAGCCGCTGGGACTCGGCGTCCGCGCGCATCGCGTCGACCACCTCGCGGGTCTGGAACGCGGTGGATTCCAGCACCGCCCGCGCCAGGTGCGCTTTGGTGACGAAACGCGTGAGCCCGGCGATCACGCCGCGCGCGTCCGGACGCCAGCGGGGGGCGAACAGCCCGGAAAAGGCGGGCACGATGTAGGCGCCGCCGTTGTCGTCGACGCTACGGGCCAGCGGCTCGATCTCGTCGGCGGAGGAGATGATGCCGAGATTGTCGCGGAACCACTGCACCAGCGAACCGGTGACCGCGATGGAGCCCTCCAGGGCGTACACCGCGTCCGCGGCACCCAGGCGATAACACACCGTGGTGAGCAGGCCGTGTTTGCTGAACACCGGCGTGGTTCCGGTGTTCAGCAACATGAAATTGCCGGTGCCGTACGTGTTCTTGGCCTCGCCGGGTGACAGGCACGCCTGGCCGAAGGTGGCGGCCTGCTGGTCGCCGAGGATGCCCGCCACCGGCACCCCGGCCAGTGGCCCGGAATCGATCGGCGCGTAGACCTCCGAGGAACTGCGCACCTGCGGCAGCATCGACTCCGGCACGCCGAACTCCCGGCAGATCGCCGAATCCCATTGCAACGAGCGCAGATCCAGCAGCATGGTGCGGGAGGCATTGGTCACGTCGGTGATGTGCTCGCCGGTGAGCTTCCACAACACCCAGCTGTCGACGGTGCCGAAGCACAGCTCGCCCGCCTCGGCGCGCTCCCGCACGCCAGGCACGTTGTCCAGGATCCAGCGCAGCTTCGGCCCGGCGAAATAGGTGGACAGCGGCAGGCCGGTGCGATCCTGGTAGCGGCCCGGTCCCGCGTCGCCGCCCAATTCGGCGCACAGCCGGTCGGTACGGGTGTCCTGCCAGACGATCGCGTTGTACACCGGACGACCGGTCTCGCGGTCCCACACCACGGTCGTCTCACGCTGATTGGTGACGCCGACCGCGGCGATGTCGTCCGCGCCGAGGCCGTTGCGCTCCAGAACGTCACCGAGGACGAATTCGGTATTGCGCCAGATGGTTTCGGGATCATGCTCGACCCAACCCGGCTGCGGGAAGATCTGCTCGTGCTCCCGCTGGGCGACGCCGACGACGCGCCCCTGCCGGTCGAAGACGATGCACCGACTCGAGGTCGTGCCCTGGTCGATGGCGGCCACATAGCGACGCATGCTGGCAGTGTATTTAACCGCGACTTCGTCGCGGCTGTGTTTGTTTTTCCAGCGCCTGCGGCGCTGGGTGTTCGCGGCCCCTTATGGCTCGCGTTTGCGCGACCGCCGCTTGCTCCTTCGTCGCGGACGCGGCGGCCGCGCAAACGCGAGCCGGGCCGCGAACGGCGGATGCTCGGTCTCGCTTCGCTCGAAAGACGTGGTTGGGGTGCGCTGGGCGCGTCGGTGTAGGAACTCGCTACCAGGTGCACGCGGTTGTAGTGCTGGCTGCGGGTCCGGCGGTCTGTTTCTCCTTTCGTCGTGTACGCGGCGGCCGCGCAAACGCGAGCCGGGCCGCGAAGGGTGGATACTCGGTCTCGCTTCGCTTCGAAGGCGTGGGTGCGTCAGGGTCGAGGCTTGCTACCGGGTGCGAGCGGTTGGTGGTAGCTCTGGTGTCGGCTCGATCGGTTCGGCGAGTTGTCGGGTACGAGTCGGCTGTGTTGGCCGCCGGCGCGTGTGACTCGTCCGGGACTGCCCGGAGGGGCAGGCGTGTTGGCCGTTCGGGCTGTGGCGGGGCGCGTGCGACTCGTGGGGCGAATTCGAGACGTTGTGCATGAGGCCGCAGTAGTTGCCGGTCCGCCGGGGTGTTTTGCCCTGCCTGGGCGGCTGCTCGGTCTCGGTTCGGTCGCAATTGTGCTGGGTCTGATGAGGCGATCCGGTCGTTGTGGCGGCGGGGTTGTGAGTGCGGGAGTGTGCTGTTGTGTGGCTCACTGGGCGGTGGGGACGGGTCGCCGCTCGGCTAGGGTTGGGATTGTTACCGACGAGTAGGACGGGGCGACACGGGCCGGGGCGCGGGCGGTCGATTCGCGGCGGTTCGCCTAGCCTGGATCTGAACGCTCGATCGGACACATCCGCTGGAGGAGTCGAGCATGGCGAAGAAACCGGAATCGCAGCTTCTCGGGCCGGAGCAGCGCAGTGCGGCCTGGGAGCGCTTCGGCAAAGATCATTTCGATGTGGTCGTCGTCGGTGGGGGCGTGGTCGGGGCCGGCATCGCGTTGGACGCGGCGACCAGGGGCTTACAGGTCGCTTTGGTCGAAGCCCGCGATTTCGCGTCCGGGACGTCCAGCCGGTCGTCGAAGATGTTCCACGGCGGACTGCGCTACCTCGAGCAGCTGGAGTTCGGATTGGTGCGCGAGGCGCTGCGCGAGCGCGAGCTCGCGCTGTCCATGCTGGCGCCGCACCTGGTCAAGCCGCTGCGCTTCCTGTACCCGCTGACCAACCGCGTGTGGGAGCGTCCGTACGTGGCGGCGGGCCTGGTCCTGTACGACACCATGGGCGGGGCGAAATCCGTTCCCGGGCAACGGCATCTCACGCGCGCGGGCGCGTTGCGGCTGGCGCCCGGGTTGCGGCGCGATTCGCTGATCGGCGGTGTCAGCTACTACGACACGGTCGTCGACGACGCACGCCACACCATGATGGTGGCGCGCACGGCCGCGCACTACGGTGCGGTGATCCGCACGTCCACCCAGGTCGTCGGGTTCCTGCGGGAAGCCGACCGGGTGGTCGGCGTGAAGGTGCGCGACACCGAGGACGGTCGCGCGGGCGAGGTCCGTGGACATGTGGTGATCAACGCGACCGGCGTGTGGACCGACGAAGTCCAAGCTCTGTCGCATCAGCGCGGCCGGTTCCATGTGCGGGCCTCCAAAGGCGTGCACATCGTGGTCCCACGCGACCGGATCGTGAGCGACACCGCGATCATCCTGCGCACCGCCACATCGGTGCTGTTCGTCATTCCCTGGGGCGCGCATTGGATCATCGGCACGACCGACACCGAGTGGAATCTCGACCTCGCGCATCCGGCCGCGACCAAGGCCGATATCGACTATCTGCTGGAACGGGTGAACCAAGTACTGGTTCAGCCACTCACGCCGGACGACATCGACGGCGTGTACGCGGGCCTTCGCCCGTTGCTGGCCGGGGAGAGCGACGAGACCTCCAAGCTCTCACGTGAACATGCCGTCGCCCGGGTCGCACCCGGTCTGGTCGGCATCGCGGGTGGCAAGTACACCACCTATCGTGTGATGGCTCTCGACGCGGTGGACGAAGCGGCGCAGGACATACCGGCCCGGGTCTCACCGTCGATCACGGCGAAGGTGCCGCTGCTCGGCGCCGACGGCTATTTCGCGCTGGTCAACCAGACGGTGCAGCTGGCCGAGACCTACGGGGTGCATCCGTACCGGATCAAGCACCTGCTGGATCGGTACGGCTCGCTGATCGCCGATGTGATGGCCTTCGCCGAGGACCAACCCGAACTGCTGCAACCGATCACGGACGCGCCGTCCTATCTCCAGGTGGAGGCGGTCTACGCGGCGGCGGCCGAGGGCGCCCTGCATCTCGACGACATCCTGGCCCGGCGGACCCGGATCTCGATCGAGTACCCGCACCGCGGAGCCAATTGCGCAGAGCAGGTGGCCCGGCTGGTCGCGCCCGTCCTGGGCTGGGACGACGAGGAGATCGACCGGGAGGTACGCACTTATCAGGCGCGGGTCGAGGCGGAGATCCAATCGCAGACCCAACCGGACGACGCCTCCGCCGATGCCCTGCGGATCGCCGCGCCCGAGCCGCGCCCGCAGATCCTGGAGCCGGTGCCGTCGGAGGGCTGAGTGTGGTCAGTCGGGCGCTTCCATCGCCATGGCCCAGCCGACCAGCGAGCGCAGGTAGCGCAGCACCAGTTCGTCCGGATACGCGCTCGGGTCGGTGAGGTGCAGCCGGGCCAGTTCCTCCATGGCGGCCAACAGGATTCGCTCTGTCGGACCATTCGGATCCACGGTGACCCCGAGGTATCTGGACAGATGACGCGCGCCGATCGCCCGCGCGTATGCGCGACCGAGCGCGAGTCGCTCGCGCAGCTCCGGCGGCCCGCCGTCGAACGGGCTGAGCATGATCCGCCAACTGGTCGGCGCGGCGCGCAGGTAGGCGAGGATGCCGCGACCGACCCGGTCCATGTCACCGTGGTCCCAGTCCACGCTGCGCACACCGGCGAAGGCGATGGCCGACTCGCGGTCCAGCAGCGCCGACGTCAGCCCGGACAGGTCGGTGAACTGCTGGTACACCAGCGCACGGGCGACCCGCGCTTCGCGGGCCACCCGGTCGATGCTCACCGCGCCGAAGCCTTCGGTGGCGACGATGTCGCGCGCCACGTTCAGCAGCTGGGTACGGCGGTCGGCGGCGGACATCCGGCGCTTCGGCCGCGCCTCGCTGGTACCGCGCTCGGCCGTGGAGCGGTCGGTGGTCACGCCGTCGAAGGTAGCTCGAGCAGCAGCTCGACCGCCCGCGCCGCGCTCTGCGCCGCGCTTTCCATCGTCGCCGACCAGTCGGTGGCGGTCCAGTCACCCGCGAGGGTCAAAGTGGGCACCGAGGTGCGCTGGCTCGGGCGCAACGCGTGGTTGCCGACGACTTGGGAGAAGGTGGCTTTCGGCATGCGGACGACTTGGGCCTGTACCACGTTCGCCGCTCGCGCCGCCGGATAGTAGCGGCGCAGCAGCGCCATCTGCTCGGCGACGATCTCGTCGCCGGACTTGTGGATCTGTTCGTAGGCGCCACTGGTGGTCAGGCAGTACAGCCAGGCCTTCGCGGTACTGCGCCCGGTCATCCGCTGGCGATCGAAGACCTCGTCGATGACGCCGGTGCCGCCGATCAGCGCCTCGAACTCGGCCGTGGTCCCCAGTGGGCGATCGAGATAGAGGTTGGTGCTGACGATCGGCGTGTAGCCGAGTTTGTCGGCCGCCGCGTAGATCTCGGCGTGCTCGGGTAGATCGTCGAGCAGGCCGCCGATGTTCGAGTTGGGCACGGCGCACACCACCGCGTCGGCCGGGATCGTGCTGCCGTCCGCCAACGCGACGCCGCTGGCCTTCCCGTCCACGATGTGGATCCGGCGCGCCACGGCTCGATAGCGCACCTGCACGCCGTGCTTCTCGAAGACACGCAACGCCCCGGTGACATACAACGTGTCCAGATCGGTGGTCGGATAACCGATGTCGACGGCCTGCCGGTGCCGCAGGCCCAGCCGGATGCCCGTGGCCATCACATCGGCGAACACCTTCGCCGACTCCCGCTGGACCGGCTCCGCCGCGATGCCGAGCGCCAGCCAATCCCACAGTGCTTCCCGGGCTTTGGCGGGCATGCCGACCCGGTCGAACCATTGCTCGGTGGTGAGGCCGGGCAGGTCGGCGGGCTGACGCAGGCACTGCCAGCCGAGCCGGAGCGTGGCGATCGTCGCGCGCACGCGCTCCAGCGGGTTCGCATCGGGATGCGCGCCGGAGAGCGTGCGCAGCGCGGCGATTCCTTTGGTGCGCATGGTGACGCTGCGGCCGTCGGGCCAGCGCAGTGTGCCGCCATGTGGGAAAGCGACGTACTGCCGTGTGCCGACGCTGTTCAGATAGCGGAACAGGTGGTCGTATCCGCTGGCGATCACGTGCTGGCCGTTGTCCGGTGGATCGTCCACCGCCGCGGCGCGCATGGCGTGGGTGCGCCCGCCGAGCCTGCCTCTGCGTTCGAGCAGGGTGACCTGCTTGCCCGCTTCCGCCAGCCAGACCGCCGAGGCGAGCCCGGCCAGGCCGCCCCCGATCACCACGTATCGCCGTGGGTCGCCCATGCCGCCTCCCGCCATAACTGACAAATTGTAAGTTAGGTGGGCGGGAAGTGCTCGTCAAGAGTTGTCGGCCGATATCGGCTGTAAGGCAGCGAATTAGCGCGCGGCGTGGCGGATCGCCGTGTCGGAAACCGGGACTCGCGGCATCGGATCAATCGGCCGGGATGGGCTGACATCGAGGGCAGAAGAAGATGCCCCGCTCTCGCTGCACCACGCGGTCGTGATCCGGTGCGGTGTCACCGAGTAGGTCGGCGACGAGTGGGGTGCCGCAGCGCTGGCACGGACGGTGTGTTCGGCCGTAGGCCAGAGCGCGCCGCGGCGGCTTGGCCACCGATTCGGCGAGGATGCGGTGTGCTTCATTGACCATGGCCAACAGGTCCGGGACGTCGCCGACCCTGGTCGCGGGGTGGACGCGGCGCAGGAAACACACCTCGCTGCGGAAGATGTTCCCGATACCGGCGAGATTGCGCTGATCCAGCAGCGCGACGCCGATGGGTTGATCCGGATACCGCGCCAATCGCCGGACGGCTTCCGCCGCATCCCAATCCGGGCCCAGCAGATCGGGTCCGAGATGGTCGACGATGCGGTGCTCGTGGCCCACCCGCACGACCTCGACGGTGCCCAAGGAGAACCCGACGGCTTCGACGTCCGCGGTGCTCAAGACGACTCGTGCGGCGACGCGCGGTTTCGTCCAGCGCTGTCCGCAGTGGAACACGCGCCAGCTGCCCTCCATCTTCAGGTGGGTGTGAACGCTCACGGTGGGCGTGCGGATGAACAGGTGTTTTCCGTAACTGCCGACGCTTTCGATCACCTGTCCGCGCAGATCCACCGTCGCGTATCGCGGTACGCGGAAGTCGCTGCGCGTCAGTTCTTTGCCCTCCAGCGCGGTGCGAAGCCGTTTCGCGGCGAGAAAGACGGTGTCCCCCTCAGGCATACGGCAGCTCCGCCGAGTCGGCGCGGAATCGCGGGCTCACGGGCGGCTCCGGAGGCGCAGGCCGCGGGGGGTGGCGGAGAAGCCGGCTTCGGTGAGGAACCCGGCGAACGTGTTGCCATGCACGGTGTCTCCGTTGATCCGGTCGATGACCAGCGAGTCCACCCGGCGGCGGTGGACCAGGCCGGCGAGCGCCGCGGCGGCGGCGCGGCGGGCGCCGGGGTCCTCGGTGAAGGTGAGCAGGGTCTTGCCGCCCCGCTCCAGATACAGCACCAGTTCACCGTCGACGAGCACGACGAGCGCTCCGGCTTTGCGTCCGGGGCGATGCCCGCCCTCCACGTCGCTCTTCGGCCAAGCCAGAGCGGCGCCGTATGGGTTCGCCGGATCGGACGCGGCCAGCGCCAGTACCGTGCCGGTCGGCTCCCTGGACTCGGGACGGGCGCGTTCCGGGTCGAAGGAGCGCAGCCGGTCCACCACGTCGGTGGTGGAGAACTGCGCGCCGCCCAGCGAATCGACGAAATAACCGCGGCGGCAGCGTCCTCGGTCCTCGAACTCCGTGAGCACCCGGTACATCAGCGCGAACCCGCCCGGCACGCCCTCGTTCTGCACCGAGCCCCTGGTCAGCACGCCGTACCGCTCCAGGAGCAGGTCCGCGGTCGCGTGGGCGCGCAGCGTGTTGTCCGAGACTCGCTCCGGGAGCAAAGACCATCTCCCGGCGGCCGAGGGCGGGCCGGAACGGGTGGGCATGCTCGGCCGGGGCAGGTAGGCCCGTCCTCGCGGGGCGCGGCGGGGCGTGCGGTGGGCCGTCGTGGTCCGGGCCGTGCCGGAAAGCAACGCCCGTACCGGCGCGAACGTGTCACCGGAAACCATTCCGGCCCAAACCAATTCCCACAGTGCTGCGGCCGCAGCGGTGTCGTCGAGCAGGCCGGTGGCATCCGAGAGTTGCCGGAAGAAGTACGCGCCGCCGCCCTGCGGCACGGGTATCAGTCGTTCCGCGGGAGCGCCGGAGATCGAATGTCCCGCACCGGCCGCGTCTTCCGAGCCGACCGGTGATCGTCGGCCACGTCGGCCGTTGTCCGACTCGTTCGGTGTGGCGCCACCGGCCGTCTCGGCGGATCGCCTGCGCGCGCCGCGACCGTCGGACGCACTGCCGGTCGGCGGATCCGGCTCGTCCAACGGCACGGGCGGTCGATCCGGCACGGTTTCCGCGGGGCCGGGTGGCGTCCATGGCACGAAGGTCGCGCCGAGCGCGGCGAGCAGGCGTAATTGGACATCGGTGAGATCGACCTCGTCCGGCGGCGCGAGGGTGAACGGCGCCTGCTCGGCCGGATGCAGGGCGATCCAGCCGTCCTTGGCGGTGATGGCGCCGTGCCCGGACCAGATCACCTCACCCGTCGCCATGAGCTCGTCGAGCATGGCCGGGGTGTAATCACGCACCCGCGCGGGCAGGACGAGCGATTCCCAGGCGGACGCCGGGATCGGCACGCCCGCAAGCTGTTCCACGACGGCCGCCACGCCGTCGACGCCGCGCAGTTCGCCGCTGCCGACGTGCTGCCAGGACGGGAGAAAGCGCCCGAACGCGGCGGTCGAGACCGGCTCGACCTCGTGCCTGGCGGCGGCGAGCGATCTGCGGCGCAGCCGGCGCAGCACCTGCGCGTCGCACCACTCCGCCCCGGCGGCTCCGGGCGTGAACTCCCCCTCGACCACCCGTTTTTCGATGGCGAGCCGGTGTAGTGCGGTGGCGGCGACCGCGGTGCCGAGCCCGAACCGGGCTGCCACCGCCTCCGTGCCGAACGGGCCGTGTGTGCGGGCGTAGCGGCCGACCAGATCGCCGAGCGGATCGGCCACCGGCTCGATGAACGCCGATGGTGTGCCGATCGGCAGCGGAACCCCGAGCGCGTCGCGCAGCCGGGCCGCGTCCTCCACCGCGACCCACCAGCTGCGCCCCGCGAAGGAGACCTCCAGCGCACGGCGTGCGGACACGAGGCTCTCGAACCAGGCGACGGGATCCTCGTCGGAGCGCTCGGCGGCTTCGGCGGCGGTGAGCGGCCCGAGCAGCCGCAACAGATCCGCCAAGCCCTCGGCGTCGCGCGCGTGCCGCTCCGGAGTGAGCCGCTGCAGTTCTCGCTCGGTTTGCTCGATGACCGCGGCGTCGAGCAGTTCGCGCAGCTCGACCCGGCCGAGCAACTCGGCGAGCAGACCGGAATCGAGCGAGAGCGCGGCGGCGCGCCGCTCGGCCAGCGGGCTGTCGCCGTCGTACATGAACTGCCCGATGTAGTCGAACAGCAGGGCGTTGGCGAACGGTGACGGCGTCGCGGTCTCCACCTCGACCAGCCGTATCCGGCGCCGCCCCACCTGTCCGAGCAGGTCGCGCAGCGACGGCAGGTCGTAGACGTCGCGCAGGCATTCGCGCACCGTCTCCAACAGGATCGGGAATTCGGGGAACTTGCGCGCCACGTCCAGCAACTGGGCCGAGCGCTGCCGCTGCTGCCACAGCGGCGCTCGCTTGCCCGGGTCGCGGCGCGGCAGCAACAATGCGCGGGCGGCGCATTCGCGGAACCTCGAGGCGAACAGCGCCGAGCCGCCCACCTGCTCGGTGACGATGTCATCGATCTCGTCGGACTCGAAGACGAACAGTTCGGCGCCGGGCGGATCGTCGGTGGTATCGGGCAGCCGCACGACGATGCCGTCGTCGGAGGCGTTCGGCGCGGCGTCCACGCCGAACCGTTCGCGCAGCCGCGCCCCGATGGCCAGCGCCCAGGGGGCGTGGACCGGAAGACCGTAGGGGGAGTGCAGCACCAGCCGCCAGTCGCCTAGTTCGTCGCGGAACCGCTCCACCACCAGCGTGCGGTCGGTGGGCAGATGTCCGGTCGCGGTGCGCTGTTCGTCCAGGAGTGTGAGCAGGTTGGCGGTCGCGTTGTCGTCGAGACCGGCGGAAAGCATGATATCCGCGACGCGCTCCGGTACCGCGGGCGCGCGACCCGTGCCGTTGGGTATCGAATCCGCCTGCGCGCGAGTCTGTTTCGACGCCTTCGGAGGTGTGCCCGCATCGCGCCGTGCGGTCTTCCCGGCACCCGTGGACGCCTCGGCGGCGAGGTCCTGCGCGACCGTGCGCACGAATTCGCCGAGCGCAGCGCCGAGTTCGGCGGGCCGACCGAGCCCGTCGCCGTGCCAGAACGGCAACCGCCCCGGCTGTCCGAACGCGGGCGTGACCAGCACCCGATCGAAGGTGATCTCCTCGATCCGCCAGCTCGTCGCCCCGAGCGCGAACACGTCGCCGACCCGGGACTCGTAGACCATCTCCTCGTCGAGTTCCCCCACCCGGGAGGCCTTCTCGCCCACCATGTACACCGCGAACATGCCGCGATCGGGGATCGCTCCGCCCGAGGTCACGGCCAGCCGTTGCGCGCCGGGCCGCCCGGTGAGCGTGCCCGCGTCGCGATCCCAGACCAGCCGGGGACGCAGTTCGGCGAACTCGTCGGACGGATACCGCCCCGAGAGCAGGTCCAGCACCGATTCGTAGGCCGAGCGCGGCAGCGACGCGTAGCTGCCGGTGCCGCGCACGACGTCGAACCACGCGTCGACGTCGATCGGGTCCAGCGCGCACGCGGCGACGGTCTGTTGCGCGAGGATGTCCAACGGATGCGCCGGGATCTGGATCGCCTCGATCTGTCCGGCCGTCATCCGCCGCGACGCCACCGCGCAATGGATGACGTCGGTGCGGTGTTTGGGGAAGATCACCCCGCGGGAGATCTCGCCGACCTGGTGCCCGGCCCGCCCGATCCGCTGCAATCCGCTGGCCACCGAGGGCGGCGCCTCCACCTGGACCACCAGGTCGACCGCGCCCATGTCGATGCCGAGTTCCAGGCTGCTGGTCGCGACGACGCAGCGCAGCCGCCCGCTCTTGAGATCGTCTTCGATCAGCGCTCGCTGCTCCTTGCTGACCGAACCGTGGTGCGCGCGCGCCAGCAGGGGCCCCGCGCCGTGGATCACCTCGGTGGACGGGCCGAGCTGGGCGGGCGGCTTGTGCCCGGTCTCCACCGGCTCGCCCAGCCGCGCCGCGTAGGCCTCGTTCAGCCGGGCGGTGAGCCGCTCGGCCAGCCTGCGGGAGTTCGCGAACACGATCGAGGACCGGTGCTCCAGCACGAGTTCGACGATCGCCTCGTCCACGTGGGGCCAGATCGATCCAGGCTGGTCGGAGTCGCCGGGCTCGGTCATGTCCGCCACCGGCACGCGCACCGACAGGTCGAACGTCTTGGGCGCGGGCGGCGCGACCAGGGTGATCGGCGCGTTGCCGACCAGGAACCGGCCGACTTCCTCCGGCGGCCGGACGGTCGCCGACAGCCCGATGCGCTGGGCGGCCCGCTCGGTCAGCAGATCCAGCCGGGCCAGCGACAGCGCCAGGTGCGAACCGCGCTTGGAACCGGCGATCGCGTGCACCTCGTCCACGATCACCGTGCGCACGTCCCGCAGCGTCTCGCGGGCCGCCGAGGTGAGCATGAGGAACAGCGACTCCGGCGTGGTGATCAGGATGTCCGGCGGGGTGCGCAGCATGGACCGCCGATCGGACGTGCTGGTGTCGCCGGAACGGACCCCGACGGTGATCTCCGGCGGCTCCAGTCCCAGGCGTTTCGCCGTCTGCGTGACGCCGACCAGCGGCGCTCGCAGATTGCGTTCCACGTCCACCGCCAGCGCCTTCAGCGGGGACACGTACAGCACGGAAGTGCCTGCCCGCTCCGGCCGCCGTTCCCGGCCGGCCAGCTGGTCTATCGCCCACAGGAACGCCGAGAGCGTCTTGCCGGACCCCGTGGGCGCGACGACCAGAGTGTGCTCGCCCGCCGCGATCGCCTTCCACGCGCCCAGCTGAGCGGAGGTCGGCGCGGGGAACGCGCCGTCGAACCACTCCTGGGTCGCGCGGGAGAACGGGGCCATGGATTCAAGTGTGCACCGGCCCACCGACAAGCACGCCCGTACCGTTTCACGAGCGAAGCGGGAGCAATCGAACAACGGCCGTCGACGCCGGGCCGTACGCTTCGACAGGTGCAAAAAGTGCTCAGACTCGACCTGGTCAGCCATGGGATGACCGAGGCGATGCGGAAGGCACGGTTCCCGGTGGACGAATCGCTCACCGAGGCGGGCAGGCGGGCGGTGGCCGGATGCGGGCCGCTCACCGCCGCGCGCGTGCTCACCGGCCCGGAACGCCGGACGGTGGAGACCGCCGCGTTGCTGGGGCTGCTGCCGGATGAGGAGGACAACCGGCTGCGCGACCTGGACGCGGGCGCGTGGCGCGGCGGCGAACTTATGTCGGTGCCCCAGGATGAGCTGTACGCCTGGTTGACCGACCCGGCGTTCCGCGGGCACGGCGGCGAGTCCGTGCTGGACGTGATCGAACGGACCAGGCTCTGGATGGCCGAGGTCGCCGCGCGGTCGGTGTCCACGATCGCGGTCACCCACCCGGCGGTCGTCCGGGCCGCGCTGCTGGTGACGCTGGACGCTCCACCGAAGTCGTTCTGGCGCATCGATATCCCGCCCGGCAGCGTCACCCGCCTGCACTATCGCGGCGAATGGACGCTGCACTTCACGGCCTGAGCCGGGATACCGACCGCTCGAGGGGGTGGCTTTCGGGCCGAGCCGGGCTAGTGTCTGAGACTATGAGTAACAACAAAGGGTCGCAGCGGCGCGGCCTGGCCATCGGATGCGGTGGCACCGTGGGGGCGGCCTGGATCGTCGCCGCCCTCGTCGCCGCCCGGGACGTGCTCGACTGGGATCCGCGCGAGGCGGACGTGCTGCTCGGCACGTCGGCGGGTGCGGAGACGGTGACGATGCTCGGCAGTGGCGTTTCGGTGGACGACCTGGTCGCGTTGCAGCGCGGCACCGCGACCGACCCGATCCTGCGCGAGCACCGCGCCGCCGAGCCAGGCCGGTTTCCGCCGCTGCCGCGCCCGCGGCTCGGCTCGCCCCGACTGCCGCTGCGTCGCCAGGAGCCGGGCCAGGCGCTGTTGGCCGCGGGCAGCGGACTGCTGCCGGTCGGCGGTGGCGACCCGGGCTGGCTGCAACGGCTGGCCGAACGACTGAACCCCGGCCGCGACTGGGTGCCGCATCCGGCGACCCGGCTGGTGGCGATGGACTACGCGACGGGCGAGCGCGTCGCGTTCGGCGCGCCCGGTGCGCCCGCCGCGACCATCGGCGCGGCACTGCGGGCATCGTGGGCTGTGCCCGGCTGGTTCCCTCCGGTCACCATCGGGGGCCGCCGCTTCGTCGACGGCGGCGCGGGCTCCACGGCCTCGGTGGACCTGCTCGTCGCCGAGAACTTGGACGAACTCCTCGTGCTGGCTCCGATGGCCTCCGCGGCCCGGATCCCGGCGACCGGCCCTGGGCACCTGCTGGAACGGCAGCTGCGCAACCGGATGAGCGACAAGCTCCGCACCGAGATCGCACGACTGCGCGCCGCGGGCACGAAGGTGCTGTTCGTTGGCGCGACCGCCGATGACCTCGCGGTGACGGGACCGAACTTCATGGACGGCCGCCGCCGTCTCGCCACCTTCGAACACGGCCTGCGCAGTACCCGTCGCACGCTCGAACAAGGAGCATTCGTATGAGAATCCTCGGATCCGGTTACCCCGCGATCGACCTGCGCGAGGCGACAGTCCTGATCACCGGAGGCGGGCGGGGAATCGGCCGGGCCACCGCGGAATTATTCGCCGCGAAAGGATCCCGGGTCGTAATCGCCGACGTGGACAAACCCGCCGCCGAGGAGACGGCCGCCGCGATCGGGGCGAGCGCGTTCGAACTCGACGTGCGTTCGCGCGGGCAATGGGACGCGGTGACCGCTGCGGTCGGCGGAATCGACGTGCTGGTCAACAACGCCGGTGTCATGCCTGCGGGCGCGTTCCTGGACGAACCGGACGTGGTCGGTCAGGCCACGCTGGATATCAACGTCTGGGGTCTCATCCACGGCATGCGCGCCGTCGCGCCGGGCATGATCGAGCGTGGTCGCGGCCATGTCGTCAACGTCGCCTCGCTGGCGGGCAAGGTCCCGATTCCGGGGCTGGCCGTGTACAACGCGAGCAAGTTCGCCGCGGTCGGTCTCTCGGCGGCGACCCGCCTGGAATTCGCCGGGCATGGCGTCAGTGTCAGCTGCGTCCTGCCGTCGGCCGTGCGAACCCGCCTTTCCTCGGGATTGACACTCGGCCACGGCATGCCGACCGTCGACCCGGAAGACGTCGCCGGCGCGATCGTGCGCACCTGCGTCACCCGCAAAGCCGAGGTGGCCGTGCCGAATTACCTCGGCCCGCTCGACATCGCATTGGCGGCCGCGCCGGAACGCGCGGTGCGCCTGATCCGGGGCCTGTTCGACGGGGATCGCGCGTTGCACCCGGCCGACGAGAAGGTCCGCGCGCAGTACGAGAAAGAGGTGCGTTCCATCAGCTGATGCAACGAAAAGCGGCCCGGGAGAAGCACTCCCGGGCCCGCTTGTCTTCTGGGTTCAGCAGCTGGTCGGTGCGGGTTCGCCGCGGAACCTGGCCTCGACGTAGTTCCACGCGTCCGCGAATCCGGCGGCGGCCGCGGTCAGGTGCTCGGAGATGTCGACGGTATGGAACGTCAACCGCGCACCCGCCTTGCAGTACCGGTCGGCGACCTCGGCGACCGGGTTGTAGAAGGTGAGGGTGTCGAAGCGGCCCTGCCACATGTAGGTCGGCACAGTCGGAACGCCGTCGAAGTACTTCAGGCTGTTCTCCCGCAGGACGGCGTGCGCCTCCGGGCTGTCCATCAGGCTCTTGGACGCCGCCATCTGCTCCGCGCTGCGGAAGGCGCCGTGGAAGAGCAGGAATCGGCGGCAGGCGTCGTGGGTGAATTCCCGGAACCACAAACCGTTCTCGTTGAGCTGATCGGAGATCGGCAGCCGGTCCGGGTACTCCCGCTCCAGCCCCATGGCGGCGGCGAATGCGAGGCCGAATCCGGGGTGCGGCTCGAAGCCGAGCGCCATCGCCATCTCCTCCAGGTCGGCGGGGATGCCACCGGCCACGGCGGTGGTGAGTTTCAGATCCGGCGCGTAGGTGGGTTGCATGGCGGCGGCCCACGCGGTGGCCATGCCGCCGCCGGAGTAGCCCGCGATGGCGACGGGGGAGTCGGACAGCCCCAGTTCGGCGACCTTGCGGACGGCCTTCACGCTGTCGAGGGTCATCATTCCGGCCAGGCGCGCGGCGCCGTAGGCGGAGGTGGGGCCCAGATAGTCCGGCAGCGAGATCGCCCATCCGCGTCCGATGGGCAACATCGCGCCGACCGCGTCCTGTAGTTCGCCGTTGAACAGCGAGCGCGACGGATTGCACTGGGTGCCGAGGGAATTGATCAGCGCCTGGTAGGAGACCAGCGGCGGATTCTTCACCCCGGCGGGCATCAGGACCGTTGTGATGCCCATGACGGGCTTGCCCTGCGAATTGGTGGAGCGGAACGCGACTTGCCAGCCCTCGGTCCCGACATACATACCGGTGTCGATCCTGCGGCTCCGTACGACGTCGCCCGGGGTGAGCGCCCCCAGGTCGGGCGGCGCGGTGTAGAAGGGATCGGGATCGGGAGTGGGATAGAGGGGTTGCGCAGTAGCGGGCAGGCCGAGCAGGCCGAGCGAGACGATGCTCACCAGCAAGATCGCGATCCTGAACGGAACTCTGGACACGGGTTTCCTTCGAAAGTCAGCCGTCACCGACCCACCGCCCCGCGGGCACGCCGCGACGTCGGTGCTTCGGACGCACCGGCACTACACGAGAACCGCAGCGAACCTTCACTGCGGGGCGGAGCAGAAGGAACCGCCGCCGTGGGCACCCTGAGTCGATCATGGCGGACTGCCGCACCTCCTTCGACTCCGGGACCGCCGGTAGCCGCGAAGGCGGCACCATCCGCTGCGAAGATAGCGCCCGACATTCTCCGGACGCCGCTTCGGAACAGGCGAACCGGACAAGTCACAAAGCCCGCGGCCCGCCATTCGACAAGATCACTAACGGAGGTGGCCTACCCGGTCGCGCGCTGATCCGGCTCATGTGAAGCTGAGCACCGCCCGTCCGCCCAGCGGGCGTTGCAGGTCGACGACGACCACGCCGTACTCGCGCTTCTGCTCCGGGTTCGCGCCCTGACACGGCGGCATGCCGCGATGCAGGCCATGGATCAATCGCACGCTCACCAGGTCGGCCGATTCCTCCACCCGCGCGGTGAATCCTATGCTCGGGCAGCCGACCGGGCCGGGGATGTGGATCCCGAGCTTGTCCGTCCCGTCCTCGACGTCGTACTCCGAGAAGGGTAAGGCGGAACTGGATTCCAGGTCCGCGGCATGCGGGATGACAACCATCGTCCCGCCCGCGTATCGCCGGGGACCCGGATCGGCCCGCATCCCCGCCGCCGCTTCCGCGGTGCGCTCCGGAGTGGCGGGCACGGCCGGGTCCGCCTGCTGCCCGCACGCGGTCAGCGTTCCGAACGTGATGGCGGCGACGATCGCCGTACCCATCCTGCGCAGTGCCACCTCTCCACCTTCACACAGGTAGGCGCGGGCGCGGCGGAGGATGCGCGGTGTGGCACCGGTGCGGCTCGCGGAAATGACCGGACGCCTCGACGCGAGAGTGTGCGCGTCGTCACAGCGACCTCGCACAGTGCTTAGCCGGTGCCCATCTATGACACGTCGAATTGAGCAGATTGCTCAACCTAGTATTCAAAGGTTGTGCGTTCAGATCTTCGGAGACACGATATCGGCACCAAGTGCTCAACAATGCGAAGCGCCGGATCGGCGCTGAGCGGACGGGTGGATCCGGATGACCGAGCTCGCCGACCGCGATCTGATCGCAGCTCCCTACGACCTCGCCGACCGTTACCGCGTCGGCTCGGGGACCGTTGTCCTCACCGGCGTGCAGGCCATCGCGCGGCAGCTGGTGGAGCAGCATGTGCGTGATCTGCGCGCCGGGCGGCGAGTGGGCACGTTCGTGTCCGGGTACCAGGGCAGTCCGCTCGGCGGCGTCGACAAGATGCTGTCCGGCATGCCGGAGGTGCTCGCCGAGCACGACATCTCGTTCGTCCCTGGATTGAACGAGGAACTGGCCGCGACCTCCGTGTGGGGCAGCCAGGCGGAGCTGCCCGCGGGCGCGGCGACCCACGACGGCGTCGTCGGTGTCTGGTACGGCAAAGGCCCCGGCCTGGACCGCGCGACCGACGCGCTGCGCCACGCCAACATGTACGGCGTGCATCCGCGCGGCGGCGTCCTGCTGCTGGTCGGCGACGATCCGGCGGCCAAGTCCTCCACCGTGCCCGCGGTGAGCGAGCGCTCCTTGGCCGCGATGAACATTCCGGTGCTGTTCCCGCGCAACGCCCGCGAGATCATCACCATGGGCCTGCACGGCGTCGCCCTGTCGCGCGCCTCGGGTTGCCTCGTGGCGCTGAAGATCGTCGCCGACGTCGCCGACGGCGCGTGGACCGTGGACGGTTCGGTGGGTGACATCGACATCGTGGTGCCCGAAATCGACTGGGAAGGTCAGCGGTTCCACTACCGGCAGCGTCCGATGGCCGCGCCCGCCGACAGCTTGCTCGCCGAAGCGGACCTCTACGGTCCCCGCTGGGAGATGGTGCGCGCCTACAGCACGCGCAACGGCCTGGACGTGATCGAGGTGAACCCGGCCCGCGCCACGATCGGCATCGCCGCCACCGGGACCACCTTCGACGCGGTCCGCCAAGCGCTGATCGACCTCGGCGCCGACGACGAAGCGCTGTACAGCGCGGGGATCCGCCTGCTGCGCATCGGAATGCCGTTTCCCCTCGCACCCGACCGGGTCGGCGAGTTCGCCGCCGGGCTCGACCAGCTGATCGTCGTCGAGGACAAGACCGCCTTCATCGAAACCCAGATCCGCGACATCCTGTACGGGGTCGCGGGCGCGCCGGAAATCCTCGGCAAGCGCGACGAGGCGGACCGCCCGCTGTTCGGCGCCGACGGCGAACTGACCTCCGGGCGCGTCGCCGCACCGCTGCGCCGCGTGCTCGACGGGCACCTCGAACTGAAACGTCCGCTGCCGCAGCCGCTGTCGCTGTCGGTGCTGCCCGCCAAGCGCGCGGCCTACTTCTGCAGCGGTTGCCCGCACAATCGTTCCACCGCCGTTCCGGAGGGCTCACTGGCGGGCGGCGGCATCGGCTGCCACACCCTGGTGACCATGTCCGGCCGCGCCGACAGCAAGGTCACCGGGCTGACCCAGATGGGCGGCGAAGGCGCGCAGTGGATCGGTCAAGCGCCGTTCACGGACGTGCCGCACCTGTTCCAGAACATCGGTGACGGAACGTATTTCCACTCCGGCCAGCTCGCCGTGCAGGCGTGCGTCGCCGCTGGCGTGAACATCACCTTCAAGCTGCTGCACAACGATGTGGTCGCGATGACCGGCGCGCAGCACGCCGAGGGCGCGCTCACGGTGCCGATGCTCACCCACAAACTCGCCGTCGAGGGCGTCCGGCGGATCATCGTCTGCGCCGACGAGCCCGAGCGCTACCGCAAGCGCGATCTCGCTCCCGGCGCCCTCCTATGGCACCGCGACCGCCTCGACGAAGCGCAACGCACACTGCGCGAGATCCCCGGCGTCACCGTGCTGATCTACGACCAGCACTGCGCGGCCGACGCGCGGCGGCAGCGCAAGCGGGGCGCCCTGCCGGTGCGCCGCACCCGGGTGGTCGTCAACGAGGCGGTGTGCGAAGGCTGCGGCGACTGCGGGGTGCAGAGCAACTGCCTGTCGGTGCAGCCGGTGGACACCGAGTTCGGGCGAAAGACGCGGATCGACCAGACCTCGTGCAACACCGACTACAGCTGCCTGAAGGGCGACTGCCCCGCGTTCGTCACGGTCGAACTGCCCGACCCGGCCGCGCGGAAGCCGCGCCGAGCCGTTCGCGCGCCGCAGCCGCCGCGGCTGCCGGACCTGATGCACGAACCGCCGACGACCACGCAGAACGTCTTTCTCGCCGGTATCGGCGGCACCGGCATCGTCACCGTGAACCAGGTCCTGGCGACCGCCGCGATGCGCGCCGGGTACGAGGTGGCGAGCCTGGACCAGATCGGCATGAGCCAGAAGGCCGGGCCGGTGGTCTCGCATCTGCGTTTCGCCGTCGGGGCGCTGGAGCCGGCCAACCGGCTGGCCCCGGCCTCGGCCGACTGCATCGTGGCGTTCGACCTGCTGGCCGCCACCGACAACAAGAACCTGGCCTACGGCTGCGCCGAGACGACCGTCTCGGTCGCCTCCACCAGCGAGACCCCGACCGGGGACATGGTCTACGACCGGTCCGTCACCTACCCCGGCGAGGCGACGTTGCTGCGGCGATTGGAACAGGTCTCGCGCTCGGTGCGGTCCTTCGATGCTCTCGCCGCCGCGGAGGCGCTTTTCGGCAACACTGCCGCCGCGAACTTCCTCCTGGTGGGCGCAGCCTACGAACTCGGTGGCCTGCGGCTGCCGGGCACGGCGATCGAGGAGGCCATCGAGATCAACGGCGTGGCCGTGGACGCCAACCTCGCGGCCTTCCGCTGGGGCCGGGTCGCGATAGCTCGGCCGGAGGAGTTCGCCGCCGCCACCACGCGTCGCACGGCCGAACGCACTCCGGTACCGGTGCCGGCGGACCTGTTCGACGAGCTGACCGCGACGGGCGAGACGCGGCGGCTGGTCGAGCTGCGGGCCGTCGAGCTGATCGGCTTCCAGAGCGTTGCGATGGCGCGCGACTACGTGGCCACGATGCAACGAGTCTGGGCTGCCGAGCGCGAGGTGACCGACCGTACCGAGTTCAGCGAGCAGGTCGCGCGCGGGCTGTACAAGTTCACGGCATACAAGGACGAGTACGAGGTGGCGCGACGGCTCACCGATCCGTCGTTCCTGGCCGAGGTCGCCGCGCAGGTACCCGAGGGGGCGAACCTCACCTATCGGCTGCACCCGCCGGTCCTGCGTGCGCTGGGACGGAAGGACAAGATCGGAATGGGGCCGGGCAGCCACTTCGCCCTGCGCTTGCTGGCCAAGGGAAAGCGGCTGCGCGGCACGAGATTCGACCCGTTCGGATACGCGCACGTGCGACGCGTGGAACGTGAGTTGCGCACTCACTACACCGCGATGGTGACAGACCTCGCCGAGGGGCTGGACCGGTCGGGCTACGACCGCGCCGTGCGGGCGGCCGCGCTCGCCGACGTGGTGCGCGGATACGAGGAGATCAAACTCGCCGGCGTGGCGGTCTACATCGAACGTCTGCGGGAGCTCGGCATCGAGCCGCCGCGCTGTTAGTGGGCTCCGACGCCGGTGGCCGGTCGGAGCGCCGCGCGGGCGTTGCCGGGACCAACGCCTCAGCAGGTCTTCGCCGCGAACCGAGTCCGGTGTGCCACCTGTGACCCGGCGAGCTCGTGGAAAGGCCACCCGTCGGCGAACGCCTCAGCCGGTGTAGCCGGTCACCTTGCCGATCCACGCGACGAAATCCGCGGCGTCCTCGTTGCTGCCGTGCCCCGCGTCCCAATACATCGCGGCGTCGACCTGGTCGCCCAGATTCGCCAGGCTCGCGGCGAGATTGCCCACGATGGTCAGCGACGCATCGGTGTCCTTGGTGCCGACGCGAATCCACCAGTGCTTCGCCCGGGCGGGATTGCGTTGGCGGAGAAAGAACATGGGGTTCATCATGCTGATCTTCTCGGGCAGGTCGCTGTCGAGTTGCGCGCCCGGGTCGCCCGTCGCTCGCCGCAGGCTGAACGGGGTGAAGTGCCTGGCCTTGACGGTGCCGGCACCGAACAGGTTGTTCTCCGGAGAGGACAGGTCGAAGGCGTCGAACGCGGGCACGCCCTTCTTCCGCTCGCCCACGTGCGCGAGGAAGTTCGGCCAGGTGAACTCCGCCCGGTCGCCCGACCAGGTGATCCACGTGTTCGCCGCCAGGTAGCTCGAACGCTCGGAGTCCTGCAAAGCGGTCAAATACCTGGTCGCCGCCGGTTCGAGGTAGGTCCGCACGAGGTAGTTGCCGTAGTTGTCGGCCGTGATCGGCCCGAATCCGTCCGCCCCTTGCAGTTCCAACGATGCCTGATAGTCCACGAACGCGGTGCTCAGTTCGCGCGAGGCCGTCGCGTCCAGTTCGCCGGAGCGCAGCGGGTTGGCGCCCCAATTCCACTCGTAGGCCATGTCCGCGTGGTCGAGATCGGTCACGGGACAGTAAGAAGCGGCGGCGAAAACGGCGTCGCTCGCGTCCGCCGCGCCGAGTTCGGCGAGATACCGGTCGTACATCCGGTTGTCGGCGGAGGCAGCCAGCAGCGCGGTCAGCGCGCCGCCCGCGCTGACCCCGGTGGCGACGATCCGGTCGGTGTTTCCCGGAACCCGGCCGGAGTTGTGCCGCAAGTATCGGACCGCGGCCTTGAGATCCACGATGGCGGCGGGCGCCACGCCGTAGTACGTGCCGTCCGGGGCGACCAGGTCGCGCCCGCGCGCACCGGGCTCGACGACGACATAACCCGCCGCGAGGGCGAGCTCGCGGTTCCTGTCCCGATCACCGCCGTCGTCCGGCTTGCCGCCCTCGGCCGCCGACGACAGATAGCCGCCGATGGAGTTGCTCAAGAGAATCGGAGCCTTGCTCGCGTCGACGGTGTTCCCGTCGATCTCGACGGGAACGCTGACGTTCAAGCTCTGATACGTCTTGTTCACCGGTTTCGCCACGTAGACAACGCTGTCGTAGAACCGGTAGGTCACGTTCTTGTCCCGCTCGAAGGTGGCGACGGTCTTCTTCCGCACCGTGAATTCGTCCGGGTCGAAAGCCAACTCGTCCGCCGGTTGCGCGTCGCTTTTCAGCAGGCCGCAGGCGGCGAACATCGGTGCGGCAACCGCCGCCACACACCCCTCGAGCATCGCCCTGCGCCGCACAGCGCTCTCCTTCGCCTTCGTGGCAAGCGTTCGGCGTCGCGGCCGTAGCGGCGTCGGTAGAACTCTTGCCCGGAACGAATCAGCTGGTCATCGGGTCGCTGAGATCGAAGGATAGCGGTAGGAGACGCCGCGCTGGCGTACCTGCGCGGCTGCGCCCGACGCGTCCGCCGAAAGGCGGGCGTCGGGCGCAACCTGCCGGTCGGCGGTCAACGACCGCCTGGTGGCGCGTCGGTCGGGTCATCTACTCCCAGCACTCGCTCGGCCCGTCGCAGGACGAGGCAGCGCGAGGAACAGATGACGTGGATTTCGAGAGCGCGCCGGGCTTGTCCCTCGGTGAGTTCGCCCGGATCGGTGAAGCAGTCGCCGATATTGGAAGTGACCGATCGCATGCGAGATCAGCCGACTTTCACCGGGACGACCGCGACGGCGGCGAATCGAGCACGACCGACGGTAAGGGCGACCAAACCGGCATTGCCCGCCGTGGAAATCATCGGACCGGCGATCGAAACGAATTCGAACCCGCTCACCAGGAGCACGCCGAGCAGGCCGAGGCCGTTCGCGAGTGCGTTCGCCGCGAACGTTTGCCACGTTTCCTCGTGCGGTTTGGACCACACATGCCGGAGCGTTGGAATGGTGGCGATGAGATTGGCGCATATCGCGAACAGCGCGCCGAATGCCTTTTCCTGTACGCCGACCGTCACCAGCACGCATGCGATCGAGGAGACCAGGCAGGCCCAATCGATATTGTCTTCCGGCCGCAGGCCGGACCCGCGGGTGATGCCGACGACGATGACCGCCGCGTTCATCGCCGCCGCGGCGGCGTTGATGGCTGCGGCCAGATAGCCGCCCTCGAGGTACGCCACCACCGCGAACACCGTGTTCGCGGTGCACCAGGCCGCCCACGACGCGATGCGCGGCCGGGTGTCCCCTTCCAGTATCCCCGCCAGGTACGCGATGACGCCGAACAATGAAATGCCGACGCTGAGACACGCCAAAGACGAGCTCACATTCCAGAAATCACTCACGCGGAACTTTCCTCACAGATTGTTGTCGTTGCACGCAGAGATGGCCGACATTGGCGATCGAATCATTACGAACACGCCGAAGGAGACAAGGCGGGTGCGGTGATGGGAACCGGGGGTTGCCTGCGGGAAAACACTTCGGGATGATTTGTCCAGGTGACTCGAAAGTATCGTGACATGACAACTCGGACGTCACCAATCCAGGACGGTGCCGTAACCATCTTTTAACCGCCGATTCGCAACCGCGATCGACGGCTGGTCATTCTGCCGGAGATTCGGATGTGAGCTACGGAACAGGCAAGCGTCGAACCGTATCGTAGGATTGCGCACGTCGGAGTAAGCGACATCAGCAGTCAAAGAATCTGCACTTCGACTGTCGGGGTTCCCGACGTCAGCGGCAAGGGTCTACGCGATGCGCCCAGCGTCGGATCCTCGCCGACCACCTCGCTGGACCGCCGGCTCTCCGTGCATCGCTGAGACCTCGCCGGATCCGGAAGCCGCGGCGTTTAAGAGGTGTAGTGCTCGGACGACCCGCTGTGCGTGGACCATGGTCGCGACTCGACCCGGCAAAAGAGAAACGGCCCGGAGCGTGTGCTCCGGACCGTTCCGCAGTAGCGGGGACAGGATTTGAACCTGCGACCTCTGGGTTATGAGCCCAGCGAGCTACCGAGCTGCTCCACCCCGCGTCGGCTTTTCCAACAGTACACATGGTGGGCGCGAATAGCCCAATCGTGCTGGTGAGAGGGCATGTTGCGGGTGGCTCGGCGAGGCCTGGGCAATCTTTTGCGCACGGGTGGAACCGAATGCGCCGACGCCGCGTCCAACCATGTGACGAGAAGTATCCGACGCAGATTGCGAGACGAGGAGTGGAAGGTGACGTCCAGCGTGCGGTCGGTGGCACGAGCCCGGGTGGCCCGCTGCAAGAGCGTGGTGCGTCAGCGGCGCGGCCGCAGGATCCGGCCGATGGGCCGCGGTGTGGTGGTGGTCCCGGCGACCGGCGTGGCTGCGCCGAAGCACCATCGCGCCTATTGTGACGGTACTCGAGGTACAGGGTCGAAGGCTTGCCGCTCGGTCGGGGGCTCGAGTACTGCCCGTCCTGCGCGTAGCGCCGGCGGATAGGTAAGAGGCGCGCGGAAGCGCGCTGATCGAAGTGAAGGGGGCTTTCTTGAACGCCGTTCGAACCAGTAGGGATTCCGAACAAGCAACCGGGCGTGTCGCATTCGTCCATCCGGGCTTGCGCGACTATCTCGATCCCGCGGATGGGTCGTGGGGGAGCGTGTTCGGGCCGCATTTCGAGTTGGAGTTCGCCGACTACGACCAACTGGCCATGCGCAGGGACGCCGGCGGCGCCCCGATCGTGCTACCCGTCAACAGTGAAACCCAAGCCGAAAGCCTGCGGTCGGTTCGCGCCCGGCACGCCATGGGGCTCATCGTCGCGGTCACCGATGACGTCGGTGGTTACTCGACCTATGCCGCGATACGCTCCGGCGCCAACTTCGTGATCAACGTCGCGATATCCGTCGAGCGTCAGGCCGACCTCGTTCGCGCGCAACTCCTCGACCGCACGCGCTCGGCACCGGGGAAGCCGCTCCCGGCGGTGCTCGGTGCGGTGACCGGCCGCGAACCGAACGAACCGGCACGGCAACGCCTGCGCGGCCGGTCCGCTACACCGGCCACCGGCGCGGATCAGTCCGGCCGAGATGGTCTGACCGAGTCGGACACCCGGCTGCTGCGCATGCTGCGCACGTCGATGACCGTCGCCGAGATCGCGCGCCTGAACTATCTTTCGGAGCGGTCGATGTATCGACGCATCCGCAGCCTGTACGACACCTTGGGCGTGGGCAGCCGGGCAGAATTGGTCGGTTCGGAACATCGAGCGGACGTGTCCTTTCCGCTCACCGTGCTGCGCGGCTGATCGGTAGCGACGGTGCTGTCGAATTCGCCCGCGAAAGTGAGCCGTCGTATCGCATTGCGCACGTTCGGAGTGGTTGCCGCCGTGGCTGTTCCGTCTGCTTGCCGTCCGGCCGCACCACCCGGCGTGCCCGGCCCGGATGGGCTCGACGAGACTGTCCGTCCGCAGGACGATCTCTACCGGCATGTCAACGGGAGGTGGTTGCGCGACTACCGGCTGCCTCCTGATCAATCGGTGAGCAGCCCGATAACCGAAGTGATGCGGCGCGTCGAACAACAACTCTCGACCGTCATCCAGGAAATCCGCGAACCCGGGCTCGGTACGTCCGAGCAGCAGGTGCGCGACCTGTACGCGGCCTGCCTGAACACCGCGGCTGTCGAACGCCTCGGCACGACGCCGCTCGCCGACCTCTTCGCGGCGATCGACGCGGCCGCGTCCAGATCCGAGTTGGCCGGCGTCATGGGCATGCTGCCGATTCCGGGAGTCATCTCTCTGTATGTCGACATCGATGCCAGGGATGCCCGCCGATATGTCGCCACCCTCGCGCAGTCCGGTCTCGGGATGGACAGCCGGTACTACCGGAACTCCGATCTCGGCGCGCACCGTGACGCGTACCGGGCATTCTTGGCGCGAGTCGCGGCCGTCGCGAATTTCGCGGATCCGGCGGGCATGTCCGACCGAGTGTTCGAACTCGAGCGGCAGCTCGCCGTCGCTCACTGGGACGCGGTGCGAGACCAGGACGCCACGGCTACCTACAACCCGATGCGCTGGTCCGAAGTATGCGGTCTGGCAGATGATTTCGACTTCGACGCGTGGCGCGCCGGACGAACGTCGCGGCCACCGGAACTGTTCGCCCATGTCGTGGTGCGGCAGCCCGACTTCATCACCGCGGTCGGCCGGCTGTGGGCCGATACGGATATCGCGCACTGGCGTGACTACCTACGATTGAGTCTGCTCCAGGAGTTCTCTCGTTTCCTGCCCTCCGGAATCTCCGACGTCAATCTCGAGTTTCGCCGCAAGTTCCTCGGCGGTGCGGGCCGGCCGGCCGAACCCTGGCAACGAGCGGTCGCCACGGTGAATGCCGAGTTGGGCGGCCAGCTGGAAAAACTCTATGTGGCGAAGCATTTTTCGGCCGCGGCCGAGGCCGCGCTGCGCGAGCTGGTCGACGATCTGTTCGCGGCCTACCGTGTGGCATTGCTCGACTCGCTATGGATGTCGCAGTCCACGCGTTCGGCCGCCGTCGCCAAACTCGACAAGATCACGATGATGATCGGCTCCCCGCGGCACCGACCGGACTGTGCGGGCGCGTCGGTCGATCCGGACAAGTTGATAGATTCGCTGCGCAGCATCCGCGATCTCGCCAGGCGGCGGGAGTTCGACCGACTTGCCACTGCGGTCGACAAGGGCGAGTGGACAACCACCGCGCAGACCGTCAACGCCTTCTACAACCGATCGACGAACCAAGCCGTCTTTCCCGCCGCCTTCCTGCAGGCGCCATACTTCGACAAGGACGCGGATCCGGCGGTGAATTACGGCGCGATCGGTGCGATCATCGGGCACGAGATCGGCCATGCGTTCGATGACCAAGGCGCTCGATACGACGGTGACGGCAGGCTGCGCGAGTGGTGGACTGCCGAGGACCGCGCCGCGTTCGACGCTAGGACCAAGCAATTGGTCGATCAGTACGACAGCCTCGTTCCCGAGGGTTTCGGTGCCACACACCGGGTGAACGGGCGGCTGACCGTCAGCGAGAACATGGCGGATCTACGCGGTCTCCAGGTGGCGGTCGCCGCCTACCGACGGGCCGCGCTCCGCCGGGGCACCGTGCCGGACTTTCGCACACTGTTCTTATCGTGGGCGCGGTGCTGGCGGGTAAAACAGACACAACAGTTCGCCGCCGCGGCGCTGGCCGCGAACAGCCACGCACCGAGTGAGTTCCGAGCCAATCAAGTTGTCCGCAACGTATCGGAGTTCTACTCGGCCTTCGACGTCACACCGCGAGATCGACTGTTCCTTCCACCAGAGCAGCGAGTCGTTCTGTGACGAAGCACCACCTGAATTTTGCTTTTCCAGAAGTAACGACGACAAGGAATACGATATGCAACTCGACTATCTCGACTACCTGACCTGGGACGAACAGCACAACATCGCCTATCTTGCGCTTCGGCAGAACAACAAGGGGGCGCGCCACGCTGCCCGCACCCTGCGCGTACGCGACGAGGACAGCGGCGAGATCGTCGCCGCCCTCGACTTCGGCGACGACGGCGAACTCATCGGCATCGAGTTGCTGAACGCGGACGTCCAGCTCGGCGCGGCGTTGAAGAGGAGGGCCCGCGCGGGGGAAGGCGAGTGACCCGATCGCGCCGGACGTGAACCGCATCGCGTTCGACAGCTACAACCTCGATGGAACCGAACGACTCGAGGAGAGATATGGCCGCCACCGTGGCACGCTACGGGCCCGACCTTCGCCCACGGCGAGACCAGCCGAGTTTGTGGGACGTCACCGCGACAGAACTGGCGAGGATGCGTCGCGGCTTCATCGGCTGGTTCGCCATCCTGGTACCTGTCATCATCACCGTTCCGCTGTATCCCATGTCGTTGGCATCGCCAGAAGGCCGGTCGGGCCATACCTGGACGGTGTTTCGCGACGTGGTTCTCGAAGGCTGGGGCGTCCTGATCCCCATGACGGCCGCATTGCTGGCCGCCCTCTCGGTGCGAGCTGATCAGGACGCCTGGCGGTTGCTCTTCTCGTACGCGGTGCCGCGCAACAAGTACCTGCTCGCCAAGTATCTCGGGCTGGCCGCGCTGACCGCGGTGTCCACTACGCTGCTCGCGTTGCTGCTCAGCGTCGGGGCAGCATTGAGCGGCCGGTTCGGGACCAGCGTCGCGACTATCGTCGCCGCGTCCTACCTGCCTTGGCTGGCCGGGCTCGGTACCGCGGCAGTGGCCCTGGTCGTCTCGGTGGTTTGGGGCCTGGGCCCCACCATCACGACCGGTGTCGTCGGCATGATGTCGGGCATGCTCATCGCGGACAAGAGCTGGTGGATGGCGGTGCCGTTCGCCTGGCCCATGCGCGTGATCCTGCCCTTGGCCGGGATCGGCCCCAACGGCGTTCCCCTACCGGCCGACAGTCCGGTCCGGGACCACGGTGTCATACTGCCGGCCATCGCGCTCTCGATCGGACTCGCGGTGCTGGTTCTGGCTCTTGGCTCGCTCCACATGACGCGCAAGGAGATCTGACCGTGTTTGCTTTGGAAGTGGCGCAGCTGCACAAGCACTACGGAAAACACCACGCTCTCGACGGCGTCGATCTGTCGGTCCGCACGGGAGAGGTCTACGGGCTGCTCGGCCCGAACGGCGCGGGCAAGTCCACCTTGATGAAAACCGTTCTGGGGCTTCAGCGGCCGACCAGCGGCGTCATCCAGTTGTTCGGCCGACCCTATGATCGGACGCTGCTGGTCGATGTCGGCGCATTGATCGAGACACCGGGATTGTGGCCGAAACTGGACGCGGTGACGCATCTGCGCATTCACGCCCGACTGCGCGGTGTGCCCGAGGAGTGGATCGAGGAGACCTTGGCCGTCGTGCAGTTGACCGAGGTCCGAACCCGCAAGGTGCAGGCATACTCCCTCGGAATGCGCTGGCGTCTGGGTATCGCGATCGCTTTGCTGGCGCGACCGAAACTCCTACTGCTCGATGAGCCGACCAACGGCCTCGACCCGGTGGGCATCCGAGAGATGCGGGAACTCATTCGTACTCTGGCCGCCAACGGAACAACGGTCTTCATATCGAGCCACCAGTTGTCGGAGATCGCTCAGGTGTGTGACCGGGTCGCCGTTCTGGTCGCCGGAAAGACGCGCTACGAGGGCACCGTTCAGGGGATCGCGGGCGACGGTGATCTCGAGGAGGGGTTTTTCCGCATCCTCGAATCGTGCGGTTCGCAGATCCGCTGAAGCACTTGCACGCAGCGCCGGGTGAGGGCGATTCGGATCGCCATGTCGGCGGGCTCCTCGGTCCCGGGCACGAATCCGAATCCGCCGTCGACCTGTTGCTGCGCTAGCAGGAAGCCCACTGCCCGCGCGGGAATCGGCTGCTGGGTCAGTCCGAACTCGGCGCAGCCCAGCAGCAAGGTGGCAAGCGCGTCGAGGTCGTAGCGGCGGATCGCCAGCACCAGAAGTGAGTCCAGGACGGCGGCCCATTCGGCCGCGGATGCGCCCGAGGCAGCTGCGGCGTCGACCGCGGCCAGCGCACGCCAGCGCGTCGGATCGGAGCACAACATGGTCAGCGGTTCTCGAGGCGGCGAACCGGACCGTTGCGCGTTGCGCTCCGGTGTTCGGGCGGCCGGATGCTCCCTTGACGTCTCGGCCGCCAACCACTTCCGCGCAGCCGCCAAAGACCGGTCGGCGAGCGCCGGACCGGAATCAGTGGATCTCATCGTGCACGATGCCGTTCTCGCTCCGCTGCGGCCATCGCCGCAACCATTGTCGTGTGATGGCATGTTCCGAACGTGTATGCCTCGGCGACCGGGCCGCTCAGTCCCGACAGTCGGATCGGGTCGAACAGGGGACCCGGCACCGCACCGTCGGCCAGCCTGCGGCGAGTCAGCGTTTGCCATCCGTGCGCGGTGATCGCGCTGTCGTCCTGCGTGACCGCCAATAGGCACAGCATCAGCTCGCCCGCCAAGTCCATGTCCCCGGCCGCGAGATAAGTCCCCAGCAGGGTCCGCATCGTGGCTACGAGCGCCGGTGCGGTACGCAGCGGCCGCGCTGCGAAATCCGTGGCATAGAAGACAACGTGGGTGAGCGCGTAGACCTCGTCGTCGCGCAGCCAGATCGGGTCGGGCTCCGCGGCGGCAATGGTCGCCCCGACCAACTCGTCCATCGGCGGCAGAGTATGCGGGAACCGGCCGAGCTCGAGCGCATACCGCAGCTCCAGACGGGACAGCGGCGGGTGCCAAGCGCCGTCCCGGCCACCGCATCCCGTTTCGAGTACCGTGCGCACCCGTTGCGCAGCACTTGGTATCGGGAAGCCGAGGTCAGCGAGCAAGGCCACCAAGTAGGCGCGATACGTGAACTTGTCGTCCGCACGCCCCAGTGCGTCGTGGAAGGCGGCCGCTTCCACCAGCGTGCGCGCCAGCCCGGTCGCGCCGTCGACGAGCGGGTGATCGCGCCATCGCCCACGACACAGCACACGGCACAGCACGAGCAGTTCGAGCGCAGCGCCCTCTGGGAACTGCCGGGCCGGCAGAAAACGATCCCACTGTGCTGGATCGAACCAGCGTAGGTTCGCGGCGAGCCAGTCCAGTGCCGCTTCCAGTATCGGAGTACTCGCTTCGTGATCGACCGCGGCCACTGCGGGCCATAGCGGAAAGCCGTGGACCCGGCCGCGCTGGTCCTCGGCGGGGTGCAGGCCGGTCGCCGACATCATCGCCCGATCCTGATGCGGATCGCGGCGGTGAAGAACAGCGCCAGGCACACCAGGACCAGCGCGTCCACGCCCATCGAAGCGAAGCCTGGCCCGCCGACCAATACCTGTCTGCCCATGTCGACCAGATAGGTCAGCGGATTGAGGCGAATCAACACCGAGAGCCAGGACGGCACCCCGGCGGGTTGGAACACCGAGCCCGAGAGAAACAGCATCGGCAGCATCGTGATCTGGACGCCGGCCTGCAACGTCTGGATCTGCCGCAGCGCGGTGGCCAGGAACAATCCGAGCAGGCTGAAGACCGCCGACCCGAACAGGTAGATCGCCGCGGCTGCCGCGATCTGCGCAGCTGTCGGTGACAATCCGAATACCGGCGCGCACAACAGCAACAGCGAACTCTGCGCCCCGACAACCACCCCGGTGCCGGCGACTTTGCCCATCGGCAGACACATCCGGGGCACCGGCGCGACGGTCATCTCGCGCAGCACGCCGAACTCTCGATCCCAGGCGTACGACAATCCGGTGGCGATTCCGATCGTCGCCACTTGGATGGCGATGATGCCGGGCAGGATATAGGCGCTGAAGGAGACCGTGCCCACGTTGCCGACCATGGCGTCGAAACCAACGGCATAGATGACGATGAAGAACAGCAACTGGGCGGCATTGCTGATCAGTAGTCCCGGACGACGGATCTGGCGTTGCAGGTCCCGGTACGCGATCACCGCAACGGCCCTGATGCTGCCGACCATGACGCGTTCCGGCCGATGGTCGGTCGTCGCCTGCGATGCGGTCACGGCATGTCCTTCCCGGTATGTGTAGTCGCGGCGGCGTAGACGTCGTCCATCGACGGGTTGTGCACGGTGACACTCAGAATCGGCAGCTGGAGCACGCGCACGATGTCGGCGACCCGCCGATCCGGCTCGGCGCACCGGATCTCCAGCGTCGTGAGCCCGGTGACCACCTCGAACCCGGCCGCGCGTAATTGCTCACCGGCCGCGGCGTCGTCGTGGGTCCGCAGCCGCACACAGGAGACGTGCAAATCGTCTTTGAGGTCTACCGGCGATCCCGATCGGCCGATCCTTCCACCGGCCATGATCACGATTTCGTCCGCGTACTCGGCTTCGTCGAGGTAATGCGTGGAATAGATCGTGGTGATACCGAGTTCGTCGCGCATGCGAAGCAGATCGCGCCAGAAGACCCGGCGAGAACGCGGATCGAGTCCCGTTGTCGGCTCGTCCAGGATGAGCAGACCGGGACGATGCAAGAGGGCGCGCGCCAGTTCGACCCGCCGAGCGGTTCCGCCGGACAAGCGTTCGACGGTGGCGCGCCGTTGCTCGGTCAGATCCAACAAAGCGAGCAGCCGATCGATCTGTGCCGCGGCGTCGACGCGGCGCATACCGAAGAGCCGGGCGTGAAACCACAGGTTCTGCTCGATGGTGAGTTCTTTGTCCAGCGTTCGTTCCTGGAACACCAGACCCAGCTGCGCGCGGGCACGCATCGGAGCGGTGCGCGCATCGTTGCCGAAGATACGCACGGACCCGGATACGGGCCGGGCCGCGGTGGACAGCACATTGAGCAGGCTGGATTTGCCCGCACCGTTCGGCCCCAGCAGCGCGGTCAGGCGGCCGGGGGCCGAACTCAGCGACACCGAGTCGACGGCCGACGTGGCGCCGTACCGCACGACGATCTCGGTGAGTTCGAAGGCGTTGACCGTCATCGGAAGTGCACCTTTCAGCTCAATGCCAGGACGCGATCCCACGGACGCGCGGGAGCCTCGGCCGCAGTGCCGAGCATCCCGTCCGGAATCACCGACAACAGCGCGCACGCCACCCCCGCGGAGCCCTCGAGGATCCCGGCGACATCCAGCAACTTGAACTCCGTAGGCCCCGGCGCCGACCGCGGATACCGCATCGGATGCCGGAAGCCGAATGGCGCGTCGGCATCCGCCATGGCCAAAATGGTGGAGGCGAGACGGGTTTTCGCGCCGAGCAGCACGTCGTCCCGCTCTGCCGTGCCGATTCGATGGACGATCTGCAGCAAGCCCGCGTAACCGTGGCATACCGTCGGCCCCGCGAGGGTCCAGCGCGATTCGTCCCTGGCGAGGGCATCGTGTAGAGCACGGACAGCGTGCAGGCGCCACTCGGCGATGTCGAGGGTTTCGCCCGCATGGTGTACCGCCGCCGCGACTCCCGGCGCGCCGTAGCACCAGGCGGTCCGCGTGAACAGGCTGCGCGGCGGTGCGGCGGCGACTTCGTCATCGAATCCGACTCGGCAGGGCCAGTACGTGCCCTGGTCGTCGGTGCGTATCCACCGGATCAACCACGTGACCATTCGCACCAGAGCCTCTCGCAGTCCCGGCACCTCGTGGCCACGGCGCAGGGCCAGCGACATGATCATGACCGGCCCTGGAATTCCATGCGCGAGACCTAGATTGAAGTCACCACGCGGGTAGTCGCGGCGGTCCTGCTCGACTGCTTGCCGTGCTGCGGGGACCCACCAACCAGGTACTTCATGGCCATCGACGGTGATCGGCCGGCTGATGGTCACCAGGTAACCGAGCGTCTCCCGCAGGGCGTGCTCGACCTGCGTGTCGTTCTCGACGGGATCCTCGACCGAATCGAGCAGCAGCCGTGCCGTGCCGGACAAGCCGTTGACGATGTCGTAGCACTCCCAGGAGATGCCGGGTCCCGGCGCGGCTCGGCACTGCCGCAGCCGGGTCAGTTGATCAGCGGCGAGCCACGCGGCGAGCCTGCGCCGCAGACCGGGATAGTGGTCGCGGCAGGTCTGGGTGGCCGCCAGCAAGGAAGCCGGTCCCGCGTACAGGCCCCGGCTCGGTTGATCGGGCAGCACGGCCCCCGCCGCTTGCACATGCCGATGAGTGACGCTGAACCAATCGGGAATTCTCGCGGCCAACTCCGCGTAGAACAGCGCCGTACCCGGCAGGCCGTTGGACAAGGTCGTCGGGCCCCACATGCCGGCGCCGTAGATGGGATCGCGGTTGTCCGGACGGCCGGCTATGCCGGCGACGGCGGCGGGGTCGCGGAGACGGGCGGCAACGAGCGACACTATTTCGGCGGCCCGCTCGGCCACCGAGCCGACCTGCCGCTGATCGACGTTGCTCATCGCGCGTAGTTCCTCCTGTTGAAGTTGTCCTGCACCGCTCCGCGGGCGATGGCGACGGCTGCCCGCTCCCGATCGCTGTCCCCACCGAAGAGCCGATTGCAGGTCATGTGCATCAGGCTGCCGATGAGCCGGTGGGGCCGTGTCCTGCTGCCCGCTGACGCGAGGCGCAGTTCGCCGACGGCCGCGTCTCGTGGCCGGAGTGCTTCGAGCGCCGCCGCCCCGTGCGGGTCGGCGCGCAGCGTGCTCCACCCGCCGTAAGGGTCGACGATCCCGCGCCAGCGCTGCGCATCCAGCCGGTATGTGCCGGGCAGGGTCTTGCGTGAGCCCGTCAGCGACAGCCAGGCCATCGCCGCGTCGTCGCTCCGGGCGCCGTGACCTGCCGGGTCCGCCTCTGGCAACCCGAAAGCGTCAGCGATCGCAGCGACGGAAACCGCCGCGAATGCGTCGAGCGAATGGGTGCACGTAGGCTCCTCGACCAGATCCAGGAAGCGGATCGCGGCCTCGCTGTCGGCTTCGAACACCCGCTCGGCTGCGGCCATCGCCGCCGCACCGCCGTATCGTTCGGTTTCGGCGTCGTACTGGTCGAGGCGATGAGCTCGGATCAGACCGCCGCGGTGCAAGTCGTCGAGTCGCCGGCCGAGCGGGCGTACGACGGCGCCCCAGATCTCGTCCGGCACGCCGTGGAAGCGAACCCGTAGATGCGGCCCGTCGGGGTCGGTGTACCGGATGAAGAACCAGCGGTCGCAACCATGCCCGCGTGCCTGCTCGACCAGTTCCGGCAAGTGAACGCGGAGGAAGTCGCTCTGGCGCGACGCCGGCAGGTACAACGCGAGAGACAGCCAGTCGCTTCCGAGTCCGGCCGGTCGGCGGTCCGGTTCCAGGTACCCGCCGTGCGGCGATCGGGCCGGTCGTGCATCGCGGCGCGACAGCGGGACGACCACCTCCATCGCGTGTCCGTGGATTCCGTCGGTGAAGTCGTCGTCGCCGGGCACCTCGTGGGCGACGATGGCCGGGTCCTTGCGCAGCTCGTCCCACAGCAGTTCCAGATGCGCCGGATCGGTCAGGTCGAACAGCAGCCGTTGATCCATCTGTACGGCCAGGATTCGATCCGGCACCCGCCATTCGCGGCGCCACTGATCGACCGCGGCGGCGAATTCCGATTCGGGCACATCGATCAGCGCGTCCATACGCCATACCGCGGGCGCGAGGACGAGGCGGCGGTGCCGGACGCGCGGCACGAACGGCAGCTCCGACAAGCCGGCCCAGGTCCACGGCTCCCACAACCGTTGGCCTTCGAGCCCGATCTCCCAGAGCAGCCGGGAGACGTTGGGCGCTTGCGTCATCGGGCTGATCATGGTGTTGAGCACTGGAACGATCTCGCGGCCGGTAGGCAAATGTATCGCGCATATTCGCTCCGTCGTCGCGCCGATGGCCACGTCGGCGAGCGGGATTTCGTCGATACCGGGAGCATCGGGCAGACCGACGCTGATCCGGACACCGCTGTGCGCCGTGGAATGCGCGAGGTTCGCGGCCTTGCCGGACCGGGGCATGAAGGACAGATCGACCCGGGCCGCATTCGTGACATGGACCGGAATCGCGCCGGACTCCGCCGCGACGTCCGCGCGGAGGTCCGGCGGCAGCAGGTCCGCGAACCGGGCCAGGGTCGCTCCGGCGTGGTGCGAGCCTGGACTCGGGGCTACCACGACACGGAAGTCACCGGCGGACAACGCGTCCAGCGATCGTGCGATGACGTGGAAGGTGATCTCGCACGAGTTCGGTACGTCGGCGGCTGGCTCGTCGCCGGGAATCAGCTCGTCGAGCAGCTCGTCGGACAGCTCGATCTCACGGGCGCCATCACGCAGGGCGGTGCCGATCAGGCGGTGCAACAACCGAATCCGGGACGCGTCACGGTCGATCGCCCGCTCCGCCGCCTCTTCACTGTTCGGCCAGCTGTATCCGGCGGGCGCACCCAGGCCCCGGGCGGGATCGAGGAGTTCACGGATGCCGATGATCCGATCGGTACCGTAGCGCTCCAGGAACTTCTCGTGATAGTCCCGCAGCGCTGCGAGCCCGAGCTTGGGTGCCGACATCCGCCACATCAGCGCCGCCGCCCGCTCGACTTCGGTGCGTACCTCGTCGGGGAGCTGAACCTCGACATCCAAGGCGGTGTCGATGTGCAGTGGCGTCTCGTGGGCGTGGAATTCGCGCGCCAAGTCGGCTGTCTCGATCAGCCGTGCGGTACCGGGACCCAGTGGTAGCCGGTCGCTCGACCGCCGGTGCTCGTCGATGTCGCGCAGTGCGCGCAACGCGTTCGCGATCGGCGCCGCAGGCTGGTCGATCTCGGCGAGAACCTCGATCACATGGCACAGCGGATCGCCGCCGTCCAGCGGCGGCCGCAGATCGGTAAGCAGGAATTCCTGCTCCACCAGCATTCGGATCAATTCGGCGACACGTGTCGGCGGGGCGCCGAACCGCGTGGCGGCCGTCGCGGTGAGCTCACCTACCGCGACGGTGCGCGCGGCCGCGTTGAGCACCACCTCCACCACGGGCGAGTCGCGTATCGAGACGACCGATCGGGTCGCTCCGTCCAGTGGCGCACCCAGCGGGGACGGACAATCGAGCACGACCCGCTCGCCGCGGCGGGTCAGCGCGGGGTGGGCACGAACACTCAAGCGGGGCAACAACTCCGGAAGGTCCTGCAAGTCGTGCACGACACCGAGGAGCCACTGCATGTCGAGGTGCGTCCTGGTGCGGTGGGCGGTGCCGCGATCGAGCTTTGCCGACGAGCCGAAGCGCCCGCCCGCCACACCGGAGAAAACCCCGAACGGAGTCGGTCGCGTGCGTGTTCTGATGTCGTAGCGCAGCACCGCCAGGGCGGCGCGACGCAACTGGCTCGCCTTGATCTCCGCGTGCTCTCCACGGTGGACGCGATCGAGCAGGCGGCCGAGACTCGGCGTCGCCAGCATGATCGCGGCGCGCAGCTCGTGGTCCGCCACCGCGGCTCGCACGATGTCGAGGTGGCTGCCCGTCGTCGGCAAACCGCTGCCCCCGACGCGCAGCGGAGCCCGGAGCAGGAAGACGTCCCATGCGCGGAAGATCGAATCCGACACCAGCCCAATTCCTTCGAAGTGTTCGACGATGTGGGGTGTCCGGGCCGAGCGGCGGTGCTCGACCCGGACCTCCGGATCAACAGCAGTGGCTGCAGCCGCTGCCGCCACCCGAGCTGGTGCAGCCGGGGGTGCAGTACGACCAGCTGGTGACCGCCGCGTTGCCCTGGATGTTGCCGACACCCACACGGATGTCGAGATCGAACAGGTCGACGGTTTCCACTGTCTCCACCGGTTCCACAGACGCCGTACTCACGGTGTTCTCCCTTCTGAGGCGAGTGCCCGGCCGATCGAACGACTCGGCCGAGGGAGGCCCAGCGATCCCACCGGGCCCTGCGGCCGGTGCTGTCCCCCCGGGTATCGAGAAAAGCAGCGCCCCTGCGGCGGTACAACGTCGCGATCGGTATCTGGCAGCCGCGCCGTGGGCTGCCAACATGCGCCGGGCACCGCCGCGCGGATGTCGCCCCCGCCGCGGTTGAACCATTCGGAACCCGACCGCTACACAAGTGGGTGTGGACTCGGACGAAGCGCTGCTGGCCGCGGTGGCAAGGGGGGACCAGGCATGTTTGCGCGTGCTCTACGAGCGGCACGCGCCGACGATGCTGCGGTTGGTTCGCAGGATGACGACGCAGAGCGGGGTCGCCGAGGAGATCCTGCAGGAGACTTGGCTCGCCGTCTGGCGCTCGGCGGACAGCTTCCGCGGCGAGTCGTCGGCGCGCGGCTGGCTGTTCGGCGTCGCGAAGCGTCAGGCCCACAACTACTTGCGCAAGTCCGTGCTGGTGACGGTCGATCTGGACGAGACCGCGGAACTGTCCGACCGGACCGGCACCGTCGAAGACATCGTCCTGGCCAATGCCGCCAGGGGCGATCTCGTCGCGGGAATCCGCGAACTGCCCGAGCATCTGCGTGAGGTGTTGCTGCTCGTCCTGGTCGACGACCTGTCCTATCCGGACGTCGCCGCGATCCTCGGTATCCCGGTCGGCACGGTGAAGAGCCGGATGTCCCATGCCCGTAAGCGGTTGGCGCTGGCGTTGGCCGGCACCACCGCCGACCTGTCCACCCGATATGGAGGTGAGAAGTGACTTCCCCGATCTCATGGGGGCCGCATCTTTCGGATGACCAGTTGGTCGGTGGACGCGACGATGCCGCCGCCGCGCACCTGAGCGCCTGTCCTGATTGTCAGGCCCGCGCCGAGGGCTGGCAGAACGTGGCAGTCGCCGCGCGGCAGGTCTCCGCCGCATCGGCCGGTGTGTTCCGCACCCCTTCCTTCGATGCGCTGCTCGGCGATGCCCTCGGCATGCCGTGGTCCACGCCGAGGCGAGCGCGGGCCCTCGGATGGCCCGGGGCGCTGTCGGTGGCCGCGGCGCTGGTGCGCGCACAGCTGCGCCTATTGCCGCGCGCGCTGCTCGTGCTGAGCGTGCTCGGCTTCGTGGGGTGCGTCGTCGGGGCCGTGCTGACGAAGCGAAGCGAGTCCGCGCCGACCGTGTTCGGCCTTGCGGTAACCCTGGTGTTCCAGGCCGGAACCCTGACCGCGTGCCGATCGCGATCGGATCCGCGGCTGGAGTTGTTCAGCACTCTGCCCATCCCGCCCGCCGTGGTGTTCGCGTGCAGGCTGGTGCTGGTTCTGCTCGCCGACACCGCGCTCGCGCTGTTCACCTCCGTGCTGGCGAACCGCCTGGGCGCGGCGTCGGACGTCTCGGCCATGATCGCGGGCTGGCTCGGTCCGGCGATGTTCGCCTCGGCGGTCGGTGTCGTCTGCGCGGTCTGGAGTTCCGCGCAGATCGGGGCCGTGGCCGGGGCAGTCGTATGGCTGCTCGGCGCCGCCGCGTCCTCGGATGCCGGTCCGGCGCGACGAATCGGCGCGCTGATCGAGCCACTGTGGTCCACCTCGACGGCATCGCTCGTGCTCGCGGCGCTGCTGCTGGTTGTCGCCGCGGTCGGGATGAGCAGGCCGCGATACGACGCGGTGGTCGGATGAACCCATTCGCGCCGACCCGCTACCACCACGATATGAATCCGATCTGGCTGTACGAAGCTCGCCGCTGCGGGGGAGGTGTGCTGGCCCTTCCGCTGCTGGTGGCCGCGTTGATCGCCCTCGCGTCGGCCGTGTTCGGCGCCGACGAAGTGTTGTGGAGCGCCGCGTTCGAAGCCATCCCGCTGGTGGCGGGACTGGCTTGTGCGACAGCCGTAGGGCGAGAGCGGTCGATCGAGGTGCAGCTGAGTGTGCCGACGCCGTACCCGGTGACCGTCGGGCGGCGGGTCGCACTCGTCCTCGGTACGACGGCCTGCGCCGTGGTGCTGAGCGGCCTGTCCGCGATGATCACCGATGGGCCCGCCGTCCTGGCGGGCAATCTGGTCTTCGCGCTCGCGCTGATCAGCATCGCGACTTGGGTCGGCGCCGGTTTCGGTTCCACCAGTGGAGCCTCCGCCGTCGTCACGACGGTGTGGTTGGTCAAACTATTGCTGCTGAGCGAGGTCGCGCGGCACACTCAGGCGGTGCTACTGCTCGCCCTCGCGGCGTCGTGCGTCCGGCCGACCCTCCTGCGCGTCACCGACAGCGAGGCACAGTTGCGCGGAGCACACCGATGAGCGCCTTCCTGGGGCTGGGCGCGACCATCCGCTATGAGGCGACGCTCGCACTCCGGCAGCGGGTGTTGTGGTTGTCGCTGCTCCCGCTCACCGCGTTGATCATGGTACTCGGCGGCTTTCCGCACGGCCGGAACCGAAGCGGGGAGATGGCCGCGATCGGTGACACCGCTCTGCTGATCAATTTCCTCGGTTCCCTCGGCATCGCCATCGCGCTGGCCGACCGCTTGGCCGGGCAGCGCAGACCCGGTCTGCGTGAATTGTTCGGGGCCACCCCAGCAGGCGGTGGGATCAGGTCTCTCGGTGTCCTTCTCGGGCCATGGCTGGTCGCGTCGATTCCCAGCGCGCTCGTCTTGTCGGCCATGGGCGCGTGGCTGACTATCACCACCGGCGAGCCGGAGCTGTCGGTTGCGGCGGCAGTCGGACTGCTGACGATCGTGGCGCCGGGATCGCTGCTGCTCACCGTCCTGGCCAACGTCGCGAGCCTGCTGCTGCCCAGCACCGTCGTCCGCGTGCTGCTCTTACCGTTCTGGTACTGGGCTACGGTGCTGACGCCACTGATCCCTCTCCCGACGGTGGCCAGGACAGTGCTGTCCCCGCTCGGCGACTACCAAGCGGCGCAATGGCTGGACGTCACGCTGGCCCGTCAGGACGGCGACTGGCTGCATCCGGCGCCCGGTTTCCTCCATGGAGTCGCCGCGCTCGGAATCACCCTCGCGACCACGGCACTCGCCTTTCTCGTCGGCCATCTGCTGCTGGCCGAGAACCGTTGAGCTGGAATGGAGTTCGGATGACCATCACCCTGCGCAACGTCACCAAGGTCTATCGAGGCGGCACGGTCGCCTTGCACGAGATAGACCTGACCGTCCTCGACGGCATGACCGGACTGCTCGGCACCAACGGAGCAGGCAAGACCACCCTGATCCGGATCCTGACCGGAACCATTCGGCCGACCTCGGGGACGGTATCGGTCTGCGGCCACGACCTGTCCACCACCGCGGGACGCACCGCCGCGAAGCGGCTGCTCGGTTATCTGCCGCAAGAGCTCACGCTCTACGCGGACTTGACCGGACGAGAGTTCCTCGACTACGTCGCTCTGCTCAAAGGCATCGACGACAAACGGAACCGGTGGTCCCAGATCGACAGCTTGCTGGAGCGGGTCGGATTGGATTCGGCCGGTGCGCAACGGATCGGCCGGTATTCCGGTGGCATGAAACGCCGACTCGGTATCGCGCAGACACTGCTCGGGGACCCGAAGCTGATCATCGTGGACGAACCGACGGCCGGACTCGACCCCGAGGAGCGGATTCGCTTTCGCGCTCTGCTCGGCCGGCTCGGCGGCGATCGGATCGTCGTCCTCTCCACCCACATCCTCGACGACGTGGCGCACAGTTGCCCGATGGCGGCCGTGCTGACCGAAGGCCGGATGGCCTATCACGGCACGACGCCCGGATTGGTTGCCCTGGCCGAGGGCCGGACGCATTTGGTGCGCGCCTCCCACGAGCCGCGCGGCGACTTCACCGTGGTGAACGTCACCAGCACCGCCGAGGGACCGGAGTACCGGATCGTCGGACCGACGCCGCCGCCCGGCTCGCGTCCGGTTGCTCCGACCTTGGACGACGGCTATATCGCTCTGCTGCGAACCGCCAGGGCGGGGACGCCGTGATCACGCCGTCGCGCCGCCGGTGAGTGTCCTCAGGTAAGCGTGCTGACGTGGGAACCGGGCACGCAGCACACCACCGATCGCTTGTGCGTGCTGGTCGGTGGCGCACCACAGCGGAAGCAGGATGGCGTATCGGCCGCCCACGGCCGTGCTAGCCAGCTCCTCCAGCAGACAGTGTTTCCCCTGTTGAACGAAGAACTCGCGTAGCTTGTCGTCGACCTCGTCGCGGACTATGCCCTCTGCCGTGCGGTAGCGGCTGGAATCAGCAAGAGCCGCATACCAATCGCGGAGTTCGGTGAGATGAATCGCGCGGGCGGCACTGCGGTGTTCGTCCGTTCCGATGGCCTGCAGAACCGCTTCGGCCTCGGCCTGGCTGTCCACCCACTGCAGTACGACCGCCTGCGGCGGGCGAAGTCCGTTGCGCCTCGTGTGCGGGCCGACCGTGAGGAGCGCGGTGCGCTCGGCGGCGACCGCGAAGTCGAAGCCGTGCCGGGCCGAGCGAAACCACAGATCCCAGTCCTCGTATCCGGCGTGTTCGGTCGTCCAGTAACCGACCTCCGCCAGCAGCTTTCGCACGTGACCGACGCGGGTCGGCTCGAACATGGCATTGGTGGTCTGCAATTCGGGATGCCAGATCAGATCGGTGAAGCCACTGCGATCCAGCTCCGCGTCGGACTCGTCGACCCGTATGCAGCCGGTGGCAGCGAGTGCGGCGCCGCCGTCGAGCAGCCCGAGCAGTGTCGCGAGGTGGGTCGGTGACCACCGATCATCGTGGTCCAGGTACGCGACATACGGCGCCGTCGCTGCCGCGACCCCCGCATTGCGCGGCCCTCCGGGGTGCCCGTAGGGGCCGACGCGCAGCAGTTGTATCCGCGGGTCGCGATAGGCGCGGACGACGTCGTCGGTGTCGTCGGTGGAGCCGTCCGAGACGACGAGCAGCGTCCAGTCGGCGACGGTCTGCGCCAGTACGCTGTCTATCGTTGCCCGGATCGCCGTGGAACGGTTGAACGTCGCGCACACGATATCGATCCGGGACGGCCGGTGAACGGACAACAACTCTCCTGGGTCGGGTGGGGCCTGTTCTCGACCTTATTCGCCGCGGCTGCCATCGCCGCTCATGAACCGAAAGATGGCAGTGCGCAACGTTATGGATAGAAGAATTCCACTGTGCTCGGAGGAGGGGACGATGATTCGGCGTCTAGTGATCGGTGTGGTTTCCTGCGGTGTATTGGCCGTCGCGGCGTGTGGTGGCGGTTCGGGGGCCAAGGACCCGGATCATCCGAATCCGGTTCCGGTGCCCGAGCCGACATCCAACAGCCAAGCGGTGGCCAGTGAGAACCTCGGCTACCTGTGGCCGTTCACGATCGCGCACGGCACCATCGAATGCCGCGCGGGCGAGGTTGCGGTGTTCGTCGCTCCGGACGGAAAGGCGTACGCGCTCAACGAAAGAGCAGAACAAGCCGGGCTGGCCAGTATCGAACCCCTTCGCGCGAACGGTGCCGGGGGCGACAAGATCAGTCTCGGCGCCCTGCGCAGCCGCGCGCTGGCGCTTTGCAAGTTCGCGGGCTAGGAAGTCGGGTGGCTCAGCGGCTGTTCGGGTTGTACGGGTAATCCTGCACCCAGTGGAACCGGCGGCTCAGCAATGGAAATGTGCCTGTGTCGAGATGCCGAAGCCCGATCTCCACGCGGTGACCCTCGAGCGTGCCGGACAATCGCGCGCTGTCCGCTGTCGGGATTTCGAGCGTCAGCGTCGAGATGACGTTCGGCGAGTCGTACCGGCTCAGATCCAACCGATGGTTGGCCACGTCGACGGTTGCTCGGTAGACGGTGATGGAGTCGTCCATACGCTGCACCTTGAACTCGCTGGGGTATTCGAAGAACACGCGCCGCCAGCGTCGGTCATCGGTGACGAGCGGCGGCACCTCACGGCCGTCCGATACCAGCCGATCCACCTGCCATATTCCGTACATCGGAGGCCTCGGTCGCCCTCCGCCATGTTCGCTCCACGCGGCCATACAGTCCTGCGCAATGGGGATCGCGATCCACAGCCCCAGCAGTATCTGTCCGAGCAATGCCATGCGGTTCAATCGGCGGGTCTCGAACAGTGCAGGCAGGGTCGACAGCCCGACCGGTCGATGGGACAAGAGCACGTTCAGCAGCCTGCCGAGGTCTGGCGCCAGCAGGAAGACACTCATCGACAACAGATGTAACGACATCGACTTGACCGGTACGTCGTAGGTCAGATTCAGCACGAAGACCTGGGTCAAGCCGATGGTGCCGAGCAGCGCGCCGAGGGTCGTCGTACGCGGCAGCACGAGCAGCATGCCGCCGATGGCTTCGAAACTGCCGATCATGATCTCGTAGGCAGGTGCGGCGCCGACCGACGACCAGAGCAACCCCATCGGCGTCAGCTCGCCGAACGGCGTCACCAGCGTGGTCAACGGTGGTGACGGCATCTGCGTCAACAACACTTTCGCTGTGCCGTACAGCATCAGCTGCCCCGCAAGCGTGAACCGCAGAAACAGCCGGAACCAGACGAGCAGCGCCGGGTAGGCAGCTCGGTGGCGATCCAGAACGGACCAGACGAGGGTGGCCACGGCAGCGATGACCAACAGACAGCACAGCAGCACCCAGTCGTAGGTCCGGTCGCTACTCGCGGTCGCTTCGTGCACCAGCGGTTCGTGCACGCCGAAGACATGCGCGGCGGCCCAGTCCACGAGGGGAGCGGGCAGCAGTCCTGCGCTCAGTCCCGCGGACGGTCTGCTCACGAACCCGAGCAAGGGGCTGATCACCTGGGTGCACAAGCAGTAGAGAGCGAAATAGCCGAAACAGAAGCGGAGTGCGATGCGCGTCAGTGGGTGCCACGCGCGCACCGCCGGGGCATCGTCTTGTTCCTGACGCGGCTGCGCAGCGATGATCACCGTCATTCGATCTCGATCCTGCGCTCGCCGGTGCCGACGAGCGCGGTCAGCGCCCGCGGGGCGGGCGAGTCAGTCCGGTGCGATGGACGCCGTGCGCCAGTCGTCGAGTTCCGCCAGGAAGTCGATGAGAACGAGCTGATTGCTCGCGGTGAGTGCGGCGCCGTCGAGGACTTTCTGGAAGATGTGGCGGTACAGCTCGACCGTCGCCCGGTCGTAGTCATAGCGGAACGTCGCCCGGTCGTCGATGCCGTGCATCGGCTCGTCGATGCCGTTGTCGGCCGCGAACCGGGCCAACCGGGCCACCTGCACTTCGGTCAGGCCGTCCGGGAAGAGGATCTGCCACCGTTGCGCTGCGGGCTCGGCCATGATGGTGCTCCAATCGTGTCAGTCGAAGTCGAAGAAACTGTCGTCCGCGTCATAGATTTCCTCGCGCGGATACGCCAGGTCTCGCAACCAGTCGTCGAACCGTTGGATGAGCCCGCGGATCGGTGCCAGGTCCTGGTCGGCCGTCGGCTCGTTGTTCACCACCTTGCGCAAGACCTGGCGGCAAGCATCCACTTCGGTGCTGTCGAGGACGCCCGAAAACCAGAACCGCGGGTCTCGCCCCGTCCGGAGGAAAGCCGCCGAGTCCGCGGGGGCCATGCCCTCTGCGACCGCGTAATCCGCGATACGCTCGACGTTCTCCTTCGTGATCCCCGGTTCGAAGCGTATTTGCCACGTTCCGGCGGCGGCCGGAGCAGCCGGGATCCGGTCGTTCGGACGATCCAAGTCAGTCACCAATCCGGTTGAGGTTTTCGTCGTACGTCCCCATCCGGGTGTCCTTCGAGGCGAGCCTTTCCGGGGAACTCGCCATCGGGTGCCGCGAGCGCCACACACATGCGGGCTGTCATCGGCAGTTGCCGGCTCGGAAGACCGCTACATCACCGTGACGATGTAGGCGTCCTCGTTGATCGCCACGGAGACTCCGCCCCAGGTCACCAGCCAGGTGCGGTGCTCGGGCTGCCATTGCCCCTCGTAGTGGCTGTAGATGGCGGACTCGACCTGATCCTCGTTGATCCGGCGCTCGGCCATTCGCTGGCGTGCGTGATCGGTGTATCCCGCGATGTAGTGGGGGCGGCGCCCCGCCACCGCGTCGAAGTCGATCTCGGTCACCGTCGCGGGCCGCTCGCTCAGGACGACGGCGGAACTCGCGCCCGGAACGACGGCGGAAGCCGCCGCCGCGAACGGTATGCCGGACAGCAGAATGGCGAAGCCGGCCAACGGTGCCGCGGCCGCGCGGATGATGGATCGCATAGTTCCCCTCCTGAATGACTTCGGGCGCGCTACCGCCCGGTGGCCGGGTGGCGTCCGAACCGGGCTGCCCACCCACAGCGGATCCCATAGTGCCCCCGCTGGGCTCGGGAAACGTCGGCCCATGCGGTTTATGGCACCCGCATGGCAGCCGAGCCGGTCAGGATGTGGCAGCCGCCGCAGATGTGGCAGCCGGGGAGGGGTGTGGCGTTCAGCCGAACTCGATGCCTTGGGCGAGGGGGAGTTCGGTGGAGTAGTTCACGGTATTGGTGGCTCGGCGCATGTACGACTTCCAGGAGTCCGAGCCGGATTCGCGGCCGCCGCCGGTCTGCTTCTCGCCGCCGAAGGCGCCGCCGATCTCGGCGCCCGAGGTACCGATGTTGACATTGGCGATCCCGCAGTCAGATCCGTCGGCGGCGAGGAAGCGTTCGGCCTCGCGCTGGTCTGTGGTGAAGACGGCGGACGAAAGGCCCTGCGGCACTTCGTTGTGCAGGGCGATCGCGCGATCGAAGTCGTCATAGGTGAGCACGTAGAGGATCGGCGCGAAGGTCTCCTCCCGCACCACCGCGGTCTGGGCGGGCATGCGCACGATGGCGGGCCGCACGTAGTAGGCGTCGTCACCGAACCCATCGACTCGCTCGCCGCCGCAGACCAGTTCGCCACCGTCGGTCACGGCCTTGTCGAGCGCCGCGCGCATTCCGGTGTATGCCTTGCCGTCGATCAGCGGCCCGACCAGCACCCCGTCGTCGAACGGATCGCCGACGGACAGTTGCCGGTACGCCCGTTCGAGTCGGTCCAGCAGCGGGCCGGCCACGCTTCGGTGCACGATCAGCCTGCGCAGTGTCGTGCAGCGCTGCCCGGCCGTGCCCGCCGCCGCGAACACGATGGCTCGCGCCGCGAGGTCGAGGTCGGCGGACGCGGTGACGATCGCGCCGTTGTTGCCGCCCAGTTCCAGCAGGCAGCGCCCGAGCCGCTCGGCCACCCGTGGCGCCACCAGCCGACCCATCCGCACCGAGCCGGTCGCGCTCACCAGCGCTACCCGCTCGTCGTCGACCAGGCGGGAGCCGACGGCGCTCGCACCCTGGATCAATTGATGGATCTCGGGGTCCGCGTCCACTTCGCGGGCCGCCCGCCGCAGCAGCGCGTGACAGGCCAGCGCGGTCAGCGGCGTCGTCTCCGACGGCTTCCACACCACGGTGTCGCCGCAGACCAGCGCGATCGCCGTATTCCATGCCCAGACCGCGACCGGGAAGTTGAACGCCGAGATCACCCCGACCACACCGAGCGGATGCCAGGTTTCCATCAACCGGTGGCCAGGACGCTCCGAGGGCATGGTGTGGCCGTACAGCTGCCGGGACAGACCGACGGCGAATTCGCAGACGTCGATCATCTCCTGTACCTCACCCGCGGCCTCGGCGGGGATCTTGCCCGCCTCGAGCGTGACGAGCTCGGCCAGGTCGCTCTTGTGCGCGGTGAGCAGCCGACCGAGGCTGCGCACGACCCCGGCCCGGACGGGCGCCGGAACCCCGCGCCAGGCGCGGAAGGCGGTAGCGGCCCGGCTGATCGCGGCGTCGACCTCGTCGAGCGAGCTGGATCGCACGGTGGTCAGCTGCCCTCCGGTGATCGGAGTGCGTGCGGGCAGATCGCCGGGTTCCGATGGCGGCGCGCCCAATTGGCGCAGCACCGCTTCCGCGCGGGCGGCGAGTCGCTGGGTGGCCTGGTCGTCGAGTACATCGGTCATCTGTTGTTCCGCCATACCTTTCGGCCGCGTCGCGGCGTGTCTGTCCCACATAGCGGGAGGGTGGAGGTCAGGTTCCGGACACGAGGCGGGCTGCCTGAGTTAGCCTTCGCTGATGGCGGATACACCGGCAAGACCCGTACTCGATGACATCGATCGCCTGCTGATTCGTGAACTGATGGCCGATGGACGGGCCACTCTGTCGAACCTGGCCGAAAAGGCGAGTCTGTCGGTGTCCGCGGTGCAGTCACGGGTCCGCCGATTAGAGGCGCGCGGTGTGATCCGCGGGTACACCGCGCACGTCGATCCGGAAGCCCTCGGCCAGCTGCTGTCTGCATTCGTCGCGATCACTCCTCTCGACCCGTCGCAACCCGATGACGCGCCGGCGGTGTTGCAGCACATCCCCGGCATCGAGGCCTGCCACTCGGTGGCCGGTGAGGAGAGCTACATCCTGCTGGTGCGCGTGGCGTCCCCTCGGCACCTCGAGCAGTTGCTCCAAGAGATCAGAGCCACCGCCAATGTGCGCACCAGGAGCACCATCATCCTGCAGACATTCTACGACAGGTGACGATTCGGTGTAATTAATCCGCCATGTTGTAGAGGTTCCGTAAATTTTTACGTACCCTCAGGGCGTGACCATCGAACTGGAACGCACCCGCCCGGCGGTCACCCCCGCCGCCCGGGTCCACGAGATCTTGTCGGCGAGCATCCTGGCCGACGGCTTCGACTTGGTACTCGACCTCACCCGTTCCCGTGGCTGCCGCCTCGTCGACGAACGCGACGGCAGCCCCTACCTGGATATGTTCGGCTTCTTCGCGTCCAACGCGCTGGGCATGAACCACCCCGCTCTGAGCGAGGACGCCCAGTTCCGGGCCGAGCTGCTCACCGCGGCGGTGAACAAGCCGAGCAACTCCGACATATACACCGTCGAGATGGCCCGCTTCGTCGAGACGTTCGTGCGGGTGCTCGGCGACCCGCGGCTACCGCACCTGTTCTTCATCGATGGCGGCGGACTCGCGGTGGAGAATGCCCTCAAGATCGCGTTCGACTGGAAGAGCAGGCACAACGAAGCACACGGCCGCCCAGCGGAACTCGGCGCCAAAGTGCTGCACCTGACCGGCGCGTTCCACGGCCGCACCGGTTACACCATGTCGCTCACCAATACCGATCCGGTGAAGACCGCGCGTTTCCCGAAATTCGACTGGCCGCGCGTCAAGTCGCCTTATCTCACCGACGCGTTCGACGTCGAGGAGGCGGAGGCCTGCGCGCTGACCCAGGTGCGGCGGGCATTCGAGGAAAGCCCGCACGACATCGCGTGTTTCATCGCCGAGCCGATCCAGGGCGAGGGCGGCGACCGGCATCTGCGTCCACAGTTCCTGCAGGCCGTGCAACGGTTGTGTCACGAGAACGACGCGCTGTTCGTGCTGGACGAGGTGCAGACCGGCGTAGGCATGACCGGAACGGCCTGGGCCTACCAGCAACTCGGCTTGGCGCCGGACGTCGTCGCGTTCGGTAAGCGGACCCAGGTGTGCGGCGTCATGGCGGGCGGGCGGGTGGACGAGGTACCCGACAACGTCTTCGCGGTCAGCTCCCGGCTCAACTCGACCTGGGGCGGCAACCTGGCCGACATGGTGCGCAGCAGGCGCACCCTGGAGGTGTTGGAGCAGGACGCGCTGATCGAACGCTCCCGGCCGTTGGGGGCGCACCTGCTCGAACGGCTCGGCGCGCTCGCCGCCCGGCACGCCGATGTCAGCGAGCCGCGCGGGCGCGGCCTGATGTGCGCGATCACCCTGTCGTCCTCCCGGCTGCGCGACGAGGTACTCACCGCGCTGCGTGAGCGCGAGCACGTGCTGATCCTCGGCACCGGCGAGCGGGGCATCCGGTTCCGTCCTCCGCTGACGGTCACCGGCGCCGAACTGGACGAGGCCGTCGACGCGCTGGATCGGGTGCTGACCAGCCTCGCATAACGCACGGAGGTTCGATCCGGACATTCCGGTGCACTCCGGCGCGGGCGCGCCGGAATTCCGGATTCGGCTCCTAGGCTTCGCACCCATGTCATCTCGTCTTCACCACGCTCCGACAAGGTGCAGCAGGTGAACCGACAGCGGATGTTTCGGCGTTGCGCGCCCCACCTCGTGGTCTCCATGCTGCTGCTGTCGGCGCCGGCCGGCTGCGCGGCCGGTGACGCCGGCACGGTGGGCGCCGAGCAGAGCCGGAACGCCCAGATCACCGTCGCGACCCCGGCCGCCGCGGCGGCCCCCACTGCAGGCGTGCTCCCACCGCACATGACCGATCCGCTGCCGGGGATGCCGCCGCCGCTCTCAGCGACCGACGTGTACGTGGCCGACCGAGAGCTCAGCCCCACCGTGGCCGATCACCGCCCGCTCGTCTACGTGCCCAACAGCAAGTCGAGCACGGTCTCGGTGATCGATCCCGAGACCTTTCGAGTGATCGACACCTATGCGGCGGGCGGCTCGGAACCACAACACGTCGTGCCGTCGTACGACCTGCAGACGCTCTACGTCACCAACGATCTGCCGATCGGCGCGGGCAGCCTGTTGCCGATCGACCCGAGGACGGGCAAGCCGGGCGAACCGTTTCCCGTGCGCGATCCCTACAACATGTACTACACGCCGGACGGCCGGTACGCGCTCGTGGTCGCGGAGGCGGACAAGTCGCTGGATTTCTACGATCCGCGAACCTGGCAGAAGACGCACGCCATGGCGGTGCCCGACTGCGCCGGAGTCGACCACATGGACTTCACGGCCGACGGCCGTTTCGCCCTGGTCTCGTGCGAATTCAACGGCCGCATGCTGGTTTTCGACGTGGCCGAGCGCAAAGTCGTCAAGCTGGTCGATCTGCCCGGCGGTCGCTCGGGCATGCCGCAGGACGTGAAGCTGTCCCCGGACGGCCACACTTTCTTCGTCGCCGACATGACCGCCGACGGCATCTACCTGTTCGACGCGCACACTTTCGAGAACACCGGATTCGTGCCGACCGGCAAGGGCACCCACGGCCTCTACATCACCCGCGATTCCGCGCAGATGCTCATCACCAACCGGCACGAAGGCAGCGTCTCGGTGTGGGACTTCGCGGCGAACGGGCTCGTGCGCAAGTGGTTCGTGCCCGGCGGCGGCAGTCCCGACATGGGCAACATCTCCGCCGACGGTCGCGTCTTCTGGGCGTCCGGCCGGCACCACGACGAGGTGTACGCCATCGACATCGTCAACTGGAATCTGCTGGCTCGCATCCCGGTAGGGAAAGGGCCACACGGACTCACGATCTGGCCGCAGCCGGGCCGCTACTCCACGGGCCACACCGGCGTCATGCGCTGACCCTCGGCCCGGCCTGCGCAGCGGTCAGGACCTGACCGGACGCAACCCCAGACCGCCTTCGACGAAGCGCTGAACGGACGTCAGCCCGGCGTCCAAAGCGGCCTCGTAGCCGGGGCGCGCCCATCCGCTCACCTTCGCGGTGCCGTCGGCCTCGGGCGTCACCCCGATTTCGGCGACCAGCTCGGCTGTGGTCGGTTCGCAGACCGCCCAGGAGAAGTGCGTCTCCTCCGCCCAGCCCGCACCGCGCCGGGCCACGTAGTCCGGTTCGGTGATGCCGCCCGCGGCCAGGGCGGGGCGGTCGTCGATGCGGTCGTCGGCGCGCAGGGCGCGCAGATACCAGGCGCCCGCGTTGATTTCGATCGGCTCCATCAGCGTTCGGCCGTTCCGCCGCGCGAGTCGTCGGCGGGCACTCCGCCGAATTCCGCGACGCCGAACGGCCTCGCTGCGACATGATCGGATGGCCGCCACGTCGCTTTTGCGCGTTTCGCGGTAACGAACCGGATTTGGGGTAGCTCGATCATGAGGAAGAGGCTAGCGGGAGGTTCTATCGATATGGGCGAGCTATGGTTCGGCCATTACCGCCTCGATCGGTTGCTGGGCAGCGGCGGCATGGGTGAGGTCTGGCTCGCGCACGACACCACGACCGACCGTGCGGTCGCGTTGAAGCTGTTGACCACCGCGTACGCGGCGGACCCGAAATTCCGGCAGCGGTTCACCAGGGAGGCTCGGCTCGCCGCCCAGGTGCGCGGGCCGCACCTGGTGCCGATCCATTCGTTCGGCGAGCTCGACGGCCGCCTGTACATCGATATGGAGTTCATCGAGGGCTCCGACGTGGCCGCGCTGCTGCGGCGTTCGGGGCGGCTGGACCCAGAGCGGGCGATCGAGATCATCGCGCAGACGGCCGCCGCGCTCGACATCGCACACCGTGCGGGCCTGGTGCACCGCGACGTGAAGCCGTCCAACATCATGGTGACGCCCGGCGACACGGTCTATCTGATCGACTTCGGCACCGCGCACCGCAGCGACCAGCCCGCGATCACCGCCACCGGCAACGTGGTGGGCACGCTGGCCTACATGGCGCCGGAGCGGTTCGACCGGGCTACGGGCCCACGTTCGGATCAGTACTCGCTGGCCTGTGTGCTGTTCGAGTGCCTGACCGGGTACCGGCCGTTCGACGACGGCGAGCCGCCACGCCTGTTGCGCGCCCACCTCATGCAAGCACCGCCGTCGGCATCGGCGCTGAATCCGGCCCTCCCGCCCGCACTGGACGCGGTGATCGCGCGCGGCATGGCGAAGGACCCGGACCAGCGCTGGTCCAGTGCGGGGGAACTGGCTTCGGCCGCGCACGTGGCGCTGACCGGCCGGGACGTGAACACGGTCGAACTCGCCTCCGCGGTGCCGACCGTCGTACTGCCGCCGCTCCGTGCGGTGGCCACCTCCGGCGTCTCGCCCCGGACCGGTGTCTCGCCCCGGACCGGTGTCTCGCCCACGACCGGTGTCTCGTCCGGTACGCGTACGTCCCTCGGACCGCGCCTGGCGCTGGCGTCGTTCGGGGCGCTCGCCGCGGCGGTCGCCGGGGCGTTGTGGCTGGGACGGCCGGACGTGGCCGACGCGGGACCGGCGACAACGCCGCTGCCGTCGTCGAACCAGGACCACGGGACACCGTCGAACCCGCCGTCGCAAGCCCCGGCCGCGCCTGCGCCGATCTCGGCGCCCATCGTGGTCCTGCCCGGCGCGGGCCAGCCGTGCGATCCGGCGGTCGACGTGCACAGCGTCGTTGTGGACGGCCTGGTGCTCACCTGTACTCCGTCGGCGGGCCGCCCCAGCTGGCTTCCCGCGTCGCCCGCGTCCGGCGGTGTCGCCGTGCGGAACGCCGACGACTCGAACGGACCCGGGCAGCAGTATTCCGGCGACAAGCACGACCGGGGCAAGCCGGATCACGCGAACCAGGGACATGGCAGGGACAAGCCCAAACCGGGCAAGTAGGCGGGCCGTTGCCGGACTGTCGTCGAGCCCACAGTGGTGTGTGACGCGGGGCGGGGTTACGCTCCGAAGAAGGCCATTCTTACGGCATTCGCGCGGTGACCTGCTGATTTTCGTTCCGCGCCGCGGGGAGGCCGGATCGGCCAGATGTCAACGCTGACTGGAGGTTCGCGATGGGGGAGGTGCGATTCGGGGGCTACCGGCTGGAGCGACTGCTCGGCAAGGGCGGTATGGGGCAAGTGTGGCTCGCCTACGACACGGTGGCCGCGCGGCGGGTGGCGTTGAAGCTCCTGCCTGCCGAACTCGCCGCCGCCGCGGGATATCGCAAGCGATTCGAGCGTGAAGCCGAAGCGGTGGCGCAACTGCGCGATCCGCACGTACCCCGGATCCACCGGTTCGGCGAGATCGACGGCCGGCTCTACATCGACATGCAGTTCGTCGAGGGCACGGATCTGGCGGGCAAACTGCTGGCCGAGGGAGCGCTGCCACCGGCCGTCGCGGTCGGCGTCATCGGCCACGTCGCCGCGGCGCTCGATGTGGCGCACCGGCGCGGACTGGTGCACCGCGACGTCAAACCGTCGAACATCGTCGTGCACCCCAGCGGCTTCACCTACTTGATCGACTTCGGCATCGCGCACGGGCTCGGCCAGACCGCCGTGACCACCACGGGCATGGCGATCGGCACCCTGGCGTACATGGCTCCGGAGCGGTTCACCGGGAAGGTGGACGGACGCGCCGACGTCTACTCGCTGGCCTGCGTGCTCTACGAGTGCCTGACCGGCTGCCGGCCCTACGGCGACACCGACCCCGCACAGCAGATGCACGCCCATCTGATGGCGACGCCCCCGCGAGCCGGTTCGGTGTGCGCCGCTGTCCCCGCCGCTCTGGATGCCGTCATCGCCCGCGGTCTGGCCAAGGAGCCGGACGAAAGATTCGCGACCGCCGGGGAATTCGCCGCAGCCGCGCGGTCGGCGATCGGCGTTCCCGACTCGCGAGCCGTGCCGCCGCCAGCGCCCCGTGCTGGTGGCGACGGCGGTCTCCCTGGGCAAGAGAGCCTTTCGCCGCGTCCGTCAGCTGGAGCCTCTGCGGCAGAGCGTTTCTCGGAAGCGCCGAGTGCACCGCCACGGCGCACGCCTACCCCGACCAAAGTCATGCCCCAGCCAGGCCCGACGCCGACGCTCGTGGCGACCAGGCTCGACTGGTCCACGGTCACCCCTGGGCCGATTCCCACCCCGGGCAAGGACGTTCCGCAATCGGGTCCGCCGGTGCGGGGATATGCCGGTCGGTCGGCCGTCCCTGGTCACCCCGCTGCGGGGCAGCCATATTCAGCAGGCGGGTATCGAAACGCGCCGTACGCCGCTGGAGGCGGACAGCCAGGTTGGCAGGGCAGACTGCTCGCCCTGCAAGCACGCGTGCTGTCCCCGAAGCCCGGCCCGGTCGCGCCGCCGTACCGGGCGCAGGCGCGCAAGGTCTTCCCGGCGGTCCCGCGTCCGGGTCGGCGGTCGGTTCCCCAGCGGCCGGGCGCCGCGATCCCCCGACGTCGGCGGAGCTTGCTGTCGAAGCTGATCGGCGCGCTGATCGTGGTGTTCCTCACGCCGTTCGCGTTCGCGGCCGGTTGCGTCGCGTTGATCGCGGCGGGAACCAGAGCCGGCGACTCCGGCACGCCCGCACCGACCCTGCCGCCCGCGGCGGTGGCGGTGGAACAACCCGGACCGTCCCGGGACGACCCCGTGACCGATCCGGCTGCCGTGGCGCCGATGGGCACTCCCGTTCGCGACGGCAAATTCGAATTCGTCGTCACGAAGGTCGACGCGGGCGTGTCACGCATCGGATTGCAGACGGCCGCCGGTTCGTTTCTGATCGTCACGCTGGCCGTCCGCAATATCTCCGACGAATCGAAGTGGTTCCTGCCGCTGGGCCAGCGCCTGCTGGACACGCAGAACACGCTGTTCGACCACAACGCCACCGCCACCATGTGGCAGAACACCCAACGGCGCCTCGGCTACTCCTTCGAGCTGCGCCCCGGGCAATCCGCCACGACCCAACTCGTCTTCGACCTCCCGCCGACGGTCACTCCCGACCATTTGGAACTCCACGACTTCGTTCTGTCCAACGGCGTCCGAGTCGCCCTCGGCTGAACGTCTTCGCGCGGCGATGCCGGTGCCGATCCGGAAACGGATGCTCTCCGCCCGAACACCTCGCTACCGGGGTGACTCCGCTGCACGGCGCGGCGAGCGCGGTGTCGAGCTCGGCCACCTGTATGCGGGTCCGCGATGCTTCGGCTTGCCCGCTGTGGATGGGAAGCGGCGAGCCCGCTCAGGCGGCTGGGAGGACGGCGGACAGCGCGGTGAGGACGGCTTGGCGGCCGATTCGCAGGCCCGCGGCCAGCAGCGTGGTGTCGCGGGCGGCGCTGTCGATGTCGGGAGAGCCGAGGGGCGGGTGGATTTGCAGTACCGAGTCGCCGAGTTCGGCGAGCGCGCGATCCTCGATGTCCTGTTGGCGGGGGCGTTCGAGCCACGCCCGGTACGCGCCGGGGGCCACCGCGCGCATATAACCGCCGCCGACGAGCTGGTGCAGGCGCGACGCGGCCGGGCGCCGTTCGTCCACGCGCCGGGTACGCAGGACCAAGGCGAGGGTGGCGCCCGCTCGGACCGCGGTGCGGATCGGCACGGTCTCGGAGAGACCTCCGTCGAAGAAGGCCGAACCGCCCAGGGCGACCGGAGGTCCGGCCAGAATGGGCAGGCCCGCCGACGCGCGCAGCGCGCGCATGAGCGTCCGCTTGTCGGTGATGTGCGGATGCAGGTCGACCGCCTGCCCGGTCCGGATATCGGTGGCGATCGGATGGAACGTCGTGGAGTTGGCGAGGATCGCCTCGAAGTCCATCGGTTCGATGCCGTCGTACACCTGATGCACGAGATACCGCAGATCGAACGCGGGGCGCCCGCGCAGCAGCCGAGCCGGGTCGATGGCACGGCGCATGATGGCAGGATCGGTCCACGAGCGCATGCCGGGGATCGCGCGCCCGCACAACAGCCAGGCGCCGTTGATCGCGCCCGCCGACGTGCCGTATACGGCATCGAATATCCCGGCGAGTCCGAGTTCCTCCAGCGCGGACACCATGCCGCTGGAGTACACGCCCCGGCTGCCGCCTCCCTCCACCACCAGCGCCAGGCGGTGACCGTCGGCACGGCCGCCCGTGGCACGACGCGCGCGGATCACTTCCGCGACAGGAGAGAGACTTGTCGAGCTGGTCACCGGATCACGATACGACACCACGGTATGCGTATCGGTCCAGCGGCGTGACGACGGAGGGACCGCCGCGTGAACAAAGGAGCGGGCGCGAACCTCCAGGTTCGCGCCCGCCCGTTTACCCGGCTGCGCCCGGGTATACATTTTCTCCCCCACAAAGGTGGCCGGCGTGATAGCCCCGCCCCCCACGACCGCAAGGCCCGGGCCCCCACCCC
>NZ_JBIUCG010000020.1:66128-170032 GCF_044548645.1 Nocardia sp. NPDC051929
CCAGCAGCGGTGCCCCGCGGGGCGCCGGGGGGGGGGGGGGGCCCGCCGCCCCCCCCCCCCCCCCCCCCCCCCCCCCCCCCCCCCCCCCCCCCCCCCCCCCCGCCCGTTTCCCGGTCTGCGCCGGGTACTACTTGATCTCCGCCAGAACGGTGCCCTGCGTGATCGCCGCGCCCGCCTCGACGGAAAGGCCGGTGACCACACCCGCCTTGTGCGCGTTGACCGGGTTCTCCATCTTCATGGCCTCGAGCACCACGATCAGATCGCCCGCCTCGACCGACTGGCCCTCTTCCACGGCGACCTTGACGACGGTGCCCTGCATCGGAGCGGTGACCGCGTCACCGGAGGCCGCGCCGCCGCCCGCGCCGCCACGCTTGCGCGGCTTGGGCTTCTTGCGGATCACGCCCGCGCCGTTGCCCGCTGCCCCGCCCGCTCCGGCGCCAACGGTGAAGTTACCCGGCAGCGAGACCTCGACCCGGCGTCCGCCGACCTCGACGACGACCTTCTGCCGCGGCGCTTCCTCGTCCTCGTCGGCCGGGGCGCCCGCGCCGGTGAAGGGCTCGATGGTGTTGACCCACTCGGTTTCGATCCACTTGGTGTAGACCTCGAACTTCTCGCCGTCGCCGATGAACGCCGGGTCCTCGACGATGGCCCGGTGGAACGGGATGACCGTGGCCAGTCCATCGACCTCGAACTCGGCCAGCGCGCGCCGCGCCCGCTCCAGGGCCTGCGTACGGTTCTCGCCGGTGACGATCAGCTTGGCCAGCATCGAGTCGAACTGCCCGCCGATCACGCTGCCCTGGACCACGCCGGAGTCGACGCGGACACCGGGGCCGGTGGGCTCCTTGTAGACGGTGACCGGGCCGGGGGCGGGCAGGAAGTTGCGGCCCGCGTCCTCGCCGTTGATGCGGAACTCGAAGGAGTGGCCGCGCGGCGTCGGGTCCTCGGTGATCTCCAGCTTCTCGCCGTTGGCGATGCGGAACTGCTGGCGCACCAGGTCGAGGCCCGCGGTTTCCTCGGTGACCGGGTGCTCGACCTGCAGACGGGTGTTCACCTCGAGGAAGGAGACCGTCTCGCCCTGCACCAGGTACTCGACGGTGCCCGCGCCGTAGTAGCCGGCTTCCTTGCAGATGGCCTTGGCCGAGGCGTGGATCTTCGCGCGCACTTCGTCGGACAGGAACGGCGCGGGGGCCTCCTCGACGAGCTTCTGGAAGCGCCGCTGCAGCGAGCAGTCGCGGGTGCCCGCGACGATGACGTTGCCGTGCTTGTCGGCGATGACCTGAGCCTCGACGTGGCGCGCCTTGTCCAGGTACTGCTCGACGAAGCACTCGCCGCGACCGAAGGCGGCGGTCGCCTCACGGACGGCCGAGTCGTACAGCTCCGGGATCTCCTCGATGGTGTGCGCGACCTTCATGCCGCGGCCACCGCCGCCGAACGCCGCCTTGATGGCGACCGGCACGCCGTAGGTCTTCGCGAATTCGACGACCTCGCTCGCGTCTTTGACCGGGTCCTTGGTGCCCGCGGCCATCGGCGCCTTCGCGCGCTCGGCGATGTGCCGCGCGGTGACCTTGTCGCCCAGGTCGCGGATGGACTGGGGGGAGGGGCCGATCCAGATCAGCCCGGCGTCGATTACGGCCTGGGCGAAGTCGGCGTTCTCGGAAAGGAAGCCGTAGCCAGGGTGGATGGCGTCGGCGCCGGACTTGGCGGCGGCGTCGAGGATCTTGTCGAAGACGAGATACGACTCGGCCGAGGTCTGCCCGCCCAGGGCGAACGCCTCGTCGGCGAGCTTGACGAACGGGGCATCGGCATCCGGCTCCGCGTAGACGGCGACGCTGCCGATACCGGCATCCTTGGCCGCCCGGATCACGCGCACGGCGATCTCGCCTCGGTTAGCTACGAGTACCTTTGTGATCCGCGCGCTGGCATGGCTGGGCACTGAGCCTCCTGTGTGCATTCTTCTGGTCGCTTCGCCGGGGGTGGGGTCGCTGTGCGGGCTCCGCTCCCATAATCGACAAACTTACGTCTCGGGCGAGTGTAGGCAGTCTGCCAACAGTCGCCGAACTCGGCTAGGCCTACTGAACAGTAGGTCGCGGATCACAACGTACGCGTCCTGTGTTTGGGACCGCGCCCCGCCTACCTGCTCCGCGTGCGTCGCGACCCGCCGCGCGCGGGCGCCTCGCCGGGTTCTTCCCCCGTGGCGATCGGCATGCGCACCGAGTTGCCCCACTCGGTCCATGACCCGTCGTAGTTGCGTACGCCGTGGCGCCCGAGCAGGTAGGTCAGGACGAACCAGCTGTGAGCGGATCGCGCGCCGACTCGACTGTAGACGATCACCTCGTCCGCGCCTGCCAACGCGCGGTAGACGTCGTCGAGTTCGGTGCGGGAGCGGAAACGCCCGTCGGCGGTGAGCGCCTCGGACCACGGGATGTTCGACGCGCTGGGAATATGGCCGCCGCGCAATGCCGCGTCCTCGGGGTTGGCCGGTTGGAGCACATCCGCGCCGGAGTACTCCTCGGCCGAGCGCACGTCGAGCACCGGTTTGCCGAGGTGGGCGAGCACGTCCTCGCGGAAGGCTCGGAAGGTGCTGTCGTCTCTGCGCACAGCCGGATAGCCGCTGCGCACCGGGTAGTCGGGTTCGAAGGTCGTGTCGCGCCCTTCGGAGATCCACGCCGCGCGGCCGCCGTCGAGCAGGCGCACGTCCTCGTGCCCGAACAGGGTGAACACCCATGCCGCGTGCGCCGCCTGCGCGTTCCCGCGATCCCCGTAGATCACAACCGTGTCGTCACGATCTATACCTTTCGCGCGCATCAGTTCGGTGAATCGCGTTCCGTCGATATAGTCGCGCGTGACCGGATCGTTCAGATCGCTTCGCCAATCCAGTTTGGTGGCGCCCGGAACGTGCCCGATGTCGTAGAGCAGCGTGTCCTCGTTGGCCTCGATGATCTTGAGTCCCCGCGCGCCTATGTTTGCCGACAGCCACTCCGTGGTTACTAGTCGGTGTGGGTGTGCGTAGGAACCGAGCGAGGGATGAGGGTCCGGAGCGACGGGCACGGTGTTTGGGTCCTTCACGCATGGGTGGACGGTGGTGGCAGCGGTTCGAGGCCTCACAGCGATGGTAGGTGTGAGGCGACAGTGGCTCTCGTTTCAGATCACAAATCGGATGAGGGCCGAATAAAGGGCACCTACATCCGATAAAGTCTCCCGGGAGGAGGGGTGAGCTATGTCCGATTCTTGGCCGCGGCGGCGACTGCTCGCGATCCTACGTGGCGCCAGCGAGCCTCTCGACGCCCAGGAACTGGCCAGAATCACCGGACAGCACGTCACCACGGTCCGGTTCCATCTGGACGTGCTCACCAGGGAATCCCTCGTCCGGCAGTTCCAGCAGCCGCCGCGTGGCCGCGGGCGACCGCGCATCGGATACAGCGCGGTGCAGCGATCGGTGGGCTACCAGGATCTCGCCCAGGTGCTCGCCGACCAGCTCGGCCCGGATCCCCGGCGCAGGGCGGAGGCGGCGAATGCGGCGGGCCGCGCCTGGGGCAGCAGACTCGACGTCGGTGACCATCGGGTCGAGTCGCTGGAGGACGCCAAGGATCTCACGATGACGTTGATGTCGGAACTGGGTTTCGCGCCCGAGCGCGACTCTTCCCCGGAGAACGAGGGGAAGGTGCTGATCCGGATGACCGCGTGTCCGCTGCGCGAACTCGCGCGAACGCATTCCGAAGTGGTCTGCGGCGTGCACCTCGGGCTGCTCGAAGACGTCCTCCGCCGGGGCGGCGCGCAGGGGACCATCGACGTGCGGATGCATCCGTTCGTGGAGCCGGAGCTGTGCGTGGCCCGTCTGGAACTCATCGCGGCGCAGCGCGCCGAGGCCCAGGAGACCGCGAAGGTGCCCGGCGGTGACGCCGAGGCGTTCACCACGCCGTCAGGCCGTGTGGCCCCACAGCTGCGTAACGCCGATCCCAACATCGCCAAGCAGTCGGCGCAGCAGTGGTAGCCCGATGCCGATGACGCTGGACGGGTCGCCATCGATGCGGTCGACGAACCAGCCGCCGAGCCCGTCGAGGGTGAACGCGCCCGCCACCTGGAGCGGCTCGCCGGTCGCGATGTAGGCGTCCAGCTCGTCCGGCTCGGGCTTGGCGAAATGCACGGTGGTGCTGCTGCAGTCGACCGCTTCGGCGATGATCCCACCGTCCCGCATCCGCAGCACGCAGTGCCCGGTGACGAGATCGGCGCTGCGTCCGGCCATGTCGCCCCAGCGCGCGCGGGCGACCTCGGGGGTGTGCGGCTTGCCCTGCAACTCGCCGTCCACGAGCAGCATGGAATCACAGGCCACCACAACGCAGTCGGCGGCGAACTCCGGAACCGCGGTGGCGACGGCCGCCGCTTTGGCGCGCGCCAACTCCACCACGACCCCCTGCGGAGGGGTGCCCTCGGGGAGAGCGGCGGCCACCGCGTCCTCGTCCACGGCGGAGACCCGGACGATCGGGTCGATGCCCGCCGAGCGGAGCACCTCCCGGCGGGCCGGGGACGCGGAGGCCAGGATCAGCCGCGTCACCCGCGCAGGTGGGACAGCTGTGGGAAGGAGTACGGGGAGAACGGGGAAGCGCCGCGATGCATCAGCGTCGGGTGGCCCCACAGGTCGGGCGGGCCTGCGGGCCCGCCCGACGCGGCGCTGTTCGCGGCGGCGGACAGGACGCACACCAGTGCGGCGAGTTCCTCGTCGGTCGGCGAGCCCTTCACGACACGGAAGAACGGCTCCGGGGTGGCCTCTGCGGATTGCGCTGTCGCGGTCGAACCGGTGGACGCACCGGCCTCGTCTGCGATCGGGTCGACTGTGAGATCCAGTTCGACGGCGCTCAACACATCTTCTTCTGCCACGGTCGTCACAGTGCCAGGTCCTCTCTTCGCCCTTATCAGCGGAACTGATCAGGCTGTTCCCGTTTTCCGACAAGTTATGGATGAAGCAATCGTCCTCGGACGCACTCTTTGCTTCTCTGCAACAAGCCGGTACACGCCAGCGTAAGTGTTACCGAGGCCGATGCCCCACCCTTTGTGCGCGGCCTATCGAGGGTATCGCTCGATCACAGCGGGATGTTGCCGTGTTTCTTCGGCGGCAGGGTAACCATCTTGCGTTCGAGCAGTCGCAGCGCGGAGACGATCTGGCCGCGGGTGTGCGACGGCGGAATGACCGCGTCCACGTAGCCTCGCTCGGCGGCGACGTACGGGTTCACGAGCGTGTCCTCGTACTCGTTCTGGAGCTCGAGCCGCAGCGCATCGACGTCTCCGCCGTCTTTGGCGGCCTGCTGGAGCTGCTTGCGGTAGACGAAGCCGACGGCGCCCGAAGCGCCCATGACGGCGATCTGGGCGGTCGGCCAGGCGAGGTTCACATCGGCGCCCATGTGCTTGGAACCCATGACGTCGTAGGCGCCGCCGTAGGCCTTGCGTGTGATGATCGTGATTTTGCCCACAGTGGCCTCACCATAGGCGTAGAGCAGCTTCGCGCCGCGCCGGATGATGCCGTTGTACTCCTGCCCGGTGCCGGGCAGGAAGCCGGGCACGTCGACCAGGGTGATGATCGGGATGTTGAACGCGTCGCAGGTGCGCACGAAGCGCGCGGCCTTCTCCGAGGCGTCGATGTCCAGGCAGCCCGCGAACTGGGTGGGCTGGTTTGCCACGATGCCGACGCTGCGGCCGTCGATCCGGCCGAAGCCGACGATGATGTTCATCGCGCGCTCGGCCTGCACCTCGAGGAACTCGTCGTCGTCGAGCAGGCGACGGATCACGTCGTGCATGTCGTAGGGCTGGTTCGGCGAGTCCGGGATGATCGTGTCCAGCTCGAGATCCTCGTCGGTGAGCGAGTCCTCGATCGCGCCGTCGATCGGGTCGGTGGCCGGGAAGCGCGGCGCCTCGGCCCGGTTGTTGCTCGGCAGGTAGGACAGCAGGTCCTTGACGTAGTCCAGGGCGTCCTGTTCTCCGGAGGCGACGTAGTGCGCCACACCGGACTTGGTCATGTGCGTGTGCGCGCCGCCCAGGTCCTCCATGGTGACGTCCTCGCCGGTGACGGTCTTGATGACGTCCGGGCCGGTGACGAACATCTGGCTGGTGCCGTCGACCATCACGACGAAGTCGGTCAGCGCGGGGGAGTACACGTGGCCACCGGCGGCCGGGCCCATGATCAGCGAGATCTGCGGGATCACGCCGGAGGCCTGGATGTTGCGGTGGAAGATCTCGCCGTAGAGACCGAGCGAGACCACGCCCTCCTGGATGCGCGCGCCAGCGCCCTCGTTGATGCCGATCAGGGGGCGGCCGGTCTTCAGGGCCAGATCCATCACCTTGACGATCTTCTCGCCGTAGACCTCGCCGAGGCTGCCGCCGAACACCGTGACGTCCTGGCTGAAGATGCACACATCGCGGCCGTCGATGGTGCCGTAACCGGTCACCACGCCGTCGCCGAGCGGGCGGTTGTGCTCCAGGCCGAAGTTCACGCTGCGGTGGCGGGCCAGGGCGTCGAGTTCGACGAAGGAGCCTTCGTCCAGCAGGGCGAGGATGCGCTCGCGGGCGGTCATCTTGCCCTTCGCGTGCACCTTGTCGACCGCGGCCTCACCCATCGGGTGCTTCGCCTCTTCCAGCCGATTCCGCAGGTCAGCCAGCTTCCCGGCGGTGGTGTGGATATCGGGGGAACCCGCGGGACCTGATGCGGGCTGCTGCTGGACACTCGTCATGGCATCGGAGTGTAACCAGTACCAGTGCGTCTCTCTAACCCAGACGGGGGCTACCGGCGAGTAGAAAACCGCAGCTAGATCAATTTTCGGACGCAAACTTCCTGGTCGGTAGCGACGTTGGGGAGGCGGAAAATGAGTATCGCCCACCGGTCGGGTCCGGATAGCCTGAGGGCGAAACATTTTCGGCTCAGGGGAGGAGCGCGTCATGTGGGAATGGGGTAGGACTTTCGCCGAATACGCTGCCGCCGCGGCGTGGACACGGACCACGGAGACGGCTCCGAAGTACGGCGAGCCCGAGTGCTGGACCGAGACCGCCGAGGGCGAGCCGGAGAACGACCGCGCGGGCATGGCGGCGCGCGACCCGCTCGTCTCCTGGTACGACCTGGCCGGGTAGCGCCCGCGCGGCGAGTAGCCTGCCGGTGTGCAGAGGCCACCGTTGGATGCAGAGCAGTTGCGGCGCAGTGCCGTCGACTCACCGGAACTGTCGTTCTTCTCGCGGATCGACGTGGTCGAGTCGACCGGGTCCACGAACGCGGATCTGATCGCGCTGGCGGCCGATCCGGACGCCGACCACGTCGTTCTGCTGGCGGAAACCCAAGTGCAGGGCCGTGGCAGGCACGCGAGGACCTGGGTCAGCCCGCCCCGGGCGCAACTGGCGATGTCGGTGCTGGTGCGTCTGCCCGGGATCGGCCCCGCCTCGCTCGCCTGGCTGGCGCTGCTCACCGGCGTCGCCGTGGTCGACGCGCTGCGGACCACGGCGGGCGTCGCCGCGGAACTCAAGTGGCCCAACGACGTGCTGATCGACGCACGCAAGGTCGCGGGCATCCTGGCCGAGGTCGCGGCGAGCGGGGGCGGCGCGCCCGCCGTCGTGATCGGGCTCGGGCTCAACGTGAGCCTGACCGAAGAGGAACTGCCGGTGCCGCACGCCACGTCGCTGACCATCGCGGGTGCGCGGCAGACCGACCGCACGGTGCTCGTGCGGTCGCTGTTGACCGAGTTCGCCCGTCGCTTCACCGCGTGGCGCGACGCGGATTGGGCGACCGACGAACTGGCCGCCGCCTACCGCGAGCGGTGCGCCACCATCGGCACGGAGGTCCGCGCCGAACTACCCGGCGGCCGACAGCTCACCGGCATCGCCGAGGGCGTCGACGACTACGGCCGCCTGCTCATCGGTGGCGAAGCGGTGTCCGCGGGCGATGTCACGCATCTGCGCGCCCAGTACTGACCGCCTCTCCGGGCGGCCTCAGACGTGCTGGGCGACGTCGCGCGCGGCGTCCCGGGCGAGTGCGCGATCGCGCTGCTCCTCGAACTTGATCACGTCTTTGGCCAGCTGCTCCACGAACGTGCCCAGTTCGTCGCGCGCCTGCTCGCCGCGCGGCCCGAAGTCCGAGCGGTCGAAGACGTTCCACTGTTTGAGCACCGGCTCGATGACCTCTTCCAGGTGCTGGCGCAGGTCGTAGATGCCGTGCTTGGCCATCAGCACGCCGTAGCGGCGGAAGTTGGGCATCCCGGCGCCTGGCATCAGGAAGTTCGTGATGATCCTGGTGATCGCGGGCAGCGCCTGGTCGGGCACCAGGTCCAGCGCCGCGCCGCACAGGGAGCGATAGAAGATCATGTGCAGGTTCTCGTCGGCGGCGATGCGCTGGAGCAGGCGATCGGCGACGGCGTCGTTGCATGCCTTGCCGGTGTTGCGATGCGACACACGGGTGGCCAGTTCCTGGAAGGTGACGTAGGCGACGCTCGCCAGGAACCCGCCCCACCCGTCCGGCGATCGGACCCCGTTGCTCATGTGGATCATCCGGGCCTCCTCCAGGGCGACCGGATCGACGGCGCGGGTGACGACCAGGTAGTCCCGCATGGCGATGCCGTGGCGGTTCTCCTCGGCGGTCCAGCGGTCGACCCAGGTGCCCCACGGTCCGTCCTCGGAGAAGTTCTGCGCGATCTCCCGGTGGTAGGAGGGCAGGTTGTCCTCGGTGAGCAGGTTGGTGATCATCGCGACCCGGGCGACCTCACTGAGGTGCGATTGCTCCGGTTGCCAATCCACGCCGCCAAGGGCGGCGAAGTTGCGGCCCTGGCTCCACGGCACATAATCGTGCGGGTTCCAGTCTTTCGCCATGGACAGGTGCCGATTCAGGTTCTCTTCGGCGACGGGTTCGAGTTCGGCCAGGATCTGCAGCGGGGTCAGGTCTTTGGTCACGCGTTCCTCCACGGTCGGAATCGGCGATGATGGTGAGCCGGGCGTTGCGCGATACAGAGAGCCACTGCGCGGAAATGGTCACACGCAGGGTGCCGATTGTGCAGCATGACGCGCTGCGGTGTCAGCCGTTCGGGCATCTTGACGCGGTACTGTTCCTGACATGGGTTATCCCGAGGATGTGCTGGCGCCCGACGAACGGTTGCTGCTGCATCGCCACCCGCATTGGAAGATGCTCTTCTGGCCGATCGTGACGCTGATCGTCGCCACCGCTCTCGCGGGTTTCACGGGGGGACTCATTTCGCAGAAGGCCACGGGCACCACCGCCTCGGCGCTGCTCATCACGGTGCTCGTGGTGTATGTGGCGATTCTGCTATGGCGTTGCGCCGTACCGGTTATCAGCTGGAAGTCGACGCATTTCATCGTCACCGACCGGCGGGTGCTGGTGCGCCAGGGCGTCATCACCCACAGCGGCATCGACATCCCGATGAGCCGGATCTCCAGCGTGCAGTTCCGGCATGGGCTGTTCGATCGGTTGCTCGGCACCGGGACGTTGATCATCGAGTCGTCCTCCTCGGAGCCGCTGGAATACGACGACATCCCCGCGGTCCAGCAAGTGCATTCGTTGCTGTACCACCAGGTGTTCGAGGTCGAACGCCATCGGGACGGGCGCGACGAGCGCTGGGACGACCGCCGCAGCTACCGGTGAGCCCGTAGCCTGGGCGTATGACCGCTGTACTGCTGGCCGAGGACGACGATGCCATCGCGGCCCCGTTGTCGCGCGCGCTCGGCCGCGAGGGCTACTCGGTGACTGTCGAGAGTTTCGGCCCCGCCGTGCTGCAGCGGGCTCTGGAAGGCGGGCACGACCTGCTCATTCTCGATCTCGGCCTACCCGGCATGGACGGGCTGGAGGTCTGCCGTCAGGTGCGCGCCCGTGGCGCGGATCTGGCCGTGCTGATGCTCACCGCGCGCACCGACGAGGTGGATTTCGTGGTCGGGCTGGACGCGGGCGCCGACGACTACGTCGGCAAGCCGTTCCGGCTCGCCGAGTTGCTCGCCCGGGTGCGAGCGCTGTTGCGGCGCAGCGGAATCGGCGACGACACGGTCGAGGTGGGCGGCATCCGCCTGGAGCCGGCCGCCCGGCGCGTACTGGTCAACGGCGTCGAAATCGGTTTGGCCAACAAGGAATACGAGCTGCTCAAGGTGCTGATCGACCGGGCCGGTCAGGTGGTGGCGCGCGAGACCATCCTGCGCGAGGTGTGGGGCGACGCGGAGTTGCGCGGTTCCAAGACGTTGGACATGCACATGTCCTGGCTGCGCCGCAAGATCGGGGACGAGGGCCCCATGGCCGAGCGGCGCATCGTCACCGTCCGCGGTGTCGGATTCCGGCTGAACACCGACTGACGTGCGCCGCCGGATCTTGCGTTCCATGCTCACCGTGCTGACCCTCACCACGGTGGTGCTCGGCGTGCCGCTGATCTACACGGCGTGGTTGTGGGTGGAGGACATCACGCGCAACGACCTGCAGAACCGGCTGGACCGGATCGCGACGGAGATCATCGCGCAGGAACGCGACGGCACGGTGTCCGGCGAGCTGGACATCCGGTCGGTGGCGCCGTTGGTGCCGGAGAACGGCAGGCTCACCATCGTCTACCCGTCGCAGCGGGACAACGCCGTCCGCCGCGACGTGGGGGTGGCCGACGTGTCCGACCCGCTGGTCGAGTCGCTTTCGATGGGCAAGTCCGCTTCGCTGCGCCTGGAGGTGCCGTCCGCGCCGATGCACGCCATGCAGCGCCAGGCGGTCGCGGTGGTCGCGCTGGCGGTGCTCGCCTCGCTCGGCGCGGCGGTCTCGGTCGCGGTGGTCACCGCCCGGCGGGTGGCCGATCCGCTGCGGGACGTGGCGGCGCGCGCGGCCCGGCTGGCGATGGGGGATTTCCGGCCCGATCCGCGCAGGCACGGCATCGCGGAACTGGATCGCGTATCCGACGTGCTCGACTCGGCGACGGTGGAGATCGCCGGACGACTCCAGCGCGAACACGCCCTGGTGGCGGACGTCTCGCATCAGCTGCGCAGCAGGCTGACCGCCGTGCGGTTGCGCCTGGACGAGTTGTCCGCGCACGCCGACCCGGAGGTGGTGCACGAGGCCGAGGAGGCGATGGCTCAGGTCGACCGGCTCACCGATGCGATCGACGACCTGGTCCGCGCCTCCCGCGACGAGGACGCGGCCGACCGCGATCCGGTGCCCGTGATGGACGAACTGCGCGGTGTCGTCGCCGAATGGAAACACCCGTTCACCGAGGCGGGACGGTCGCTGACACTCACCGGCGACGAGTCGTTGCGCGCCCCGATCACGGGTTCGCGGTTGCGTGAGGCGGTGACGGTGCTGGTGGACAACGCGCTCATGCACGGCGGCGGGACCTGCACGGTGTCGGTGCGCTCGGTGCGGCCGGGAGCCGATCGCGAGCCGCTGGTGTGTGTCGAGGTGGCCGACGAGGGCCACGGAGTGCGCGACGAGCTGGCGCCGCACATCTTCGACCGCGGTTTCTCCGCGGGCGGTTCCACCGGTGTCGGGCTGGCGCTCGCGCGGGCGCTGGTCGAAGCGGACGGCGGACGGCTGGAATTACAGCGCCGCAGGCCCGCGCTGTTCGCGGTGTTCCTCGGGTCGAAGGCCCGTCCGGCCAACTCGGTGGTGCCCGAGCCGAGGTGACTCAGCCGCGGCCGAGTTCCTCTTCCACGAGGTCGACGAATTCCGCTTCGAGTTCGCTCATTTCGTCGGGGAAGACCCAGCGGCGCATCGACCAGAAACGGAACGCCATCTGCAGCAGATTGCCGATGATGAACGCGCTGATGAAGTCGGCGACGTTCTCGACCGTGAAGCTCACGTTGGGCTGGCGCAGGTCGAAGACGTAGCTGGAAATCCACAGCGGGGTGAAGGCGAGGACGACGCCGACGCCGCTGACGGCGAAGAACAGCAGCGCTTCGTGATGACGTTCCCGCCCGCCGCGATTCTTGAACGACCATTCCCGGTTCAGGATGTAGGACGCGATCACGGCGATGACGCCGGAAATGATCTTGGCCGTGACCGGTTTCTCCGCGAGCACCGTCCACTTGAGTATGTAGAAGATGCCGCTGTCGATCACGAACGTGGTCGCGCCGACGATCGCGAACTTGATCAATTCCCGCTGCCGGTACGCGATATCTTGCAGCGGCTTGGGGAGGACGCTGACCACGTCGTCGACGAATGACACAAGACCGGAGTGTACCGGTAGCTGTCATTTGCGCCGGACATGACAATATTGTCCGACGTGAGCGCACGTTCCTTCGATCCTTCGGCCATGCCCACCGTCACCATGATCGGCGGCGGCCAGTTGGCGCGCATGACCCACCAGGCGGCGATCGCGCTGGGCCAGCGGCTGCGCGTGCTCGCCGAGAACCCCGAGGACCCGGCCGCCCAGGTCAGCCCCGAGGTGGTGCTCGGCAGCCATACCGACCTGACCGCACTGCGCAAAGCGGCGGTCGGCTCGCACGCGCTGACCTTCGACCACGAGCACGTGCCGACCGAGCACCTGGAGGCGCTGGTCGCCGAGGGCGTCAACGTGCAGCCGCCGCCGCGGGCGCTGGTCTACGCGCAGGACAAGTTGGCGATGCGCACCAAGCTGAGCGCGCTGGGGCTGCCCGTGCCCGCGTTCACGCCGGTGACCTCGGTCGAGGACGCGGTGCGCTTCGGCGACGAGCACGGCTGGCGGATCGTGCTGAAAGCGGTACGCGGCGGCTACGACGGGCGCGGCGTCTGGATGCCGGAGTCCGCCGACGCGGCCGCGGCGATCGTCGCCGACCAGCTCGCCGGCGGCGTCCAGCTGCTGGCGGAGGCGAAGATCGACCTGAAACGGGAGCTGTCGGCGATGGTGGCCCGTTCGCCGTTCGGGCAGGCGGCGACCTGGCCGGTGGTGGAGACCGTGCAGCGCAAAGGGCAGTGCGCGGTCGTCATCGCGCCTGCGCCCGAGCTGCCGGAGGACACGGCGGCCGCGGCGGAGACGATGGCGCTGAATCTCGCCAAGGAACTCGGCGTCGTCGGCGTCATGGCGGTGGAGCTGTTCGAGACCACCGACGGCGAGCTGCTGGTGAACGAGCTGGCCATGCGCCCGCACAACTCCGGGCACTGGGGCATGGACGGCGCCCGCACCGGGCAGTTCGAGCAGCATTTGCGCGCCGTGCTCGACTACCCGCTCGGCGACACCGCGCCGCTGGCTCCGGTGACCGTGATGGCGAACATTCTCGGCGCGCCGCAGGCCCCGGCGATGTCGATGGACGAGCGGCTGCACCACCTGTTCGCCAGGATCCCTGAGGCGAAGGTGCACCTGTACGGCAAGGGCGAGCGTCCCGACCGCAAGATCGGGCACGTCAACATCCTCGGCGACGACGTGGCCGAGGTCAGGGAGAAGGCCGAGCGGGCGGCGCACTGGATGTCGCACGCGATCTGGACCGACGGATGGGATCCGCATGAGTGAGGAACTGGCCATCGCCCCCGCGGTCGGCCTGATCATGGGCAGCGACTCGGACTGGCCGACGATGGAGGCCGCCGCGGAGGCGCTGGCCGAATTCGGGATCCGTTTCGAGGTGGGCGTCGTCTCGGCGCACCGCACGCCGCAGCGCATGCTCGACTACGCGCGTTCCGCGGCGGGGCGCGGGTTGAAGGTCATCATCGCCGGCGCGGGCGGCGCTGCCCACCTGCCCGGCATGGTCGCCTCGGCCACTCCGCTGCCGGTGATCGGCGTGCCGGTGCCGCTCAAATACCTCGACGGCATGGACTCGCTGCTGTCCATCGTCCAGATGCCCGCCGGCGTGCCGGTCGCCACCGTCTCCATCGGCGGCGCCCGCAACGCGGGCCTGCTCGCCGCCCGCATCCTCGCCGCCCACGACCCGTCCCTGCGCACCCGCATGGAACAGTTCCAGGCCGGGCTCGAGCAGATGGTGCTGGAAAAGGACGACGCGCTGCGCACCAAACTTCTGGGCTGAGCGACGCACGGTCAGCGGTCGCGCCTGCCTGCACGCAAACTTGCGACCGCTTCCACCAATCCGGCGTTCTCCAAGGCGTCCAGCACGTCTTCAGTGGTCTCCGGTGGGTTGGTGCGTGAATCGGCGATCTGCTGGATGCACGCCCAGACCACACGGTCGTCCAGATCGATCTGGTCGAGCACGAAATCATCGGGACTTTTCGCCTCGATGTGCCAGGGTTCCAGCGCGTCATCCGGAAAGTCCGCCAGGTTGGAAGTCACGATGACTTGTGCCCGAGCAGCGATGGCGGCTGCGAGGACATGCCGATCATCTGGGTCGGGGAGCTTCACCGCGTCGATCAGTGGTTCGTATCCGTAGATGCGGCAATCCGGCACGGCATCGTTTATCAATGCGCGCAGTCGGGTCAGCCGGTCCGTCGGAATGTCCGGCCGTTTCGCGGCTAGGTTGTTCAGCGCCTCGTCCAGGATGCGATCAGTCCACTTCGCCTGCACGGCACCCGATCGCGCAAGGCGGATGAGTAGATCCCGCAGTGTGTTGCCATACAGCACATTGGCGTCGTAGACGACAACGAAAGCCATGGTCAGATGCCGAGATCTCGGCCGAGTTCCGCCAATTCATCCATCGCGGCTCTGCTCTTGGCCTCGGCTCGCCGCTGGTACTGCTTCAAGTCGTCGTATCGGATCCGACGGTGCCGCCCGACCAGGCGAAAGGGAATCTCGCCTGCTTCCAACAGCGTCACGACGTAGGGGCGCGACACGTTCAGCATGTCCGCCGCCTGCTGCGTAGTGAGTTCGGCATGCGAGGGCACGACGGTGACACCACGTCCCTCGGCCGCCTGCGCCAGGATGAATGCCAACATGCTCACGGCCTGGCGGGGCAGTACCAAGGCGTCATCGCCCGGATGCTCAGGGGCCACCTGGATGGTTTGCTCGCCGGGGTGCCGCATCAGATAGTCCTTGATCCGGCGCATGGCCCGAGCTGCGACATCGGCATCGATCGCTCCTGGCTCGGCGCGCATTGCGTCTCGGATGTTCGCCACGCTGATCACCTCCTAATCGCAGTATACGAAATAATCAAAATATTCGAAACGTTCCCCCGGCATCGCAACCGAGTCGCTGGCCGGTGCCGCGGATCCGCGGCCAGCCCCCGCGATGCCGGTGCGCACCCCGCGGCGCTTGAATAGTGATCTACGTCACCTAGTGTCAGGATGTTCGGGGCTGCGGTGTCTTGTTTTCGAGCCTCTCGGAGCGAAGGAGACACCATGAGCAAGAAGATCGACGTGGTCGTGATCGGTGGCGGGTATGCCGGTGTGATGGCGGCGAACCGGCTGACGCAGCGCGATGACGTCGCGGTGACCGTGATCAATCCGCGCTCGGCGTTCGTTCCCCGGCTGCGTCTGCATCAGCTGGTGGGCGGGACGCACGATGCGGTCGTCGACTACACCGAAGTGCTGGCCGAGGGGGTCCGGCTGGTGGTCGACAGCGTGACACGGATCGACGCGGCCGGGCGCAGCGTGACGTTGGCCGAGGGGGGCACGGTCGGCTATGACTACCTGGTCTACGCGGTGGGTAGCGGCAGCGCGGGCTCGCGGGTGCCGGGCGTGGACGAGTTCGCTTATCCGATTGCCACTTTGGAGGCGGCGCAGCGGTTGCGGTCGGTGCTTTACGACACGCCGACGACGGCGGCGGTGACGGTCGTCGGGGGTGGTCCGACGGGCATCGAGACCGCTGCGGAGCTGGCGGAGCAGGGTCGCGCGGTCACGTTGGTGTGCGGCGGCGTGGTCGGCCCGTACCTGCACCCGAGGGCCCGGCGGACTGCCCGCAAGTACCTCGCCAAGTTGGGGATCACCGTGCTCGAAGGCCCTGATGCGGCGGTCACGGCGGTGACGCGGGATGCCGTGGAACTCGGTGACGGCCGCACATTGGCGAGTCGGGTGACCATCTGGGCCACCGGGTTCGGTGTGCCGGATCTGGCCGTCACCAGCGGACTGAGCACCGACGCTACGGGACGGCTGCGCACCGACGAGACGTTGACCAGCGTCGACGACGAGCGCATCGTCGCGGCCGGGGATTCGGCGGCGCCGTCCGATCTGCCGTTCCGGATGAGCGCCTATGCCGCGGGGTGCCTTGGCGCCCATGCCGCCGACACGGTGCTGAACCGGATCGCGGGTGAGAGGCCTGCGCCGATCGACCTGTCTTTCCCCGCGATGTGCATCAGTTTCGGCCGGGGCGCGGGAATCTTCCAGCTCGGCCACAAGGACGACACCGCGATGCCGCTCTACTTCAGTGGACTCGCGGGCAAGAAGTTGAAGGAGTTCTCCTGCGCCGCCAGTGTCGAGCACCTGGTGAACGAAGCGCGCAAGCCCGGCTCGCATCACTGGCCCAAGGACGGCAAGCACCGGCCCCAGCTGCTGCGGGAGCAGCGCGGCGGCGCGCCGGTCGCCGCCGAACCGGCTGTGTAGCAGCGCCGGTGGTCTCCGGTCGACTACTTCGCCCGCACGGGGTGTGGCAGCGCTGTTCTTGCCGTCGCCGCCGCACCCGCCCGGCCGTCGGCGCATCGCCGGATGCGAGCGCATCGTCCGGTGTGCGCCGGACTGGGCATCGACGATCCAGCGAGTCGGATCGAATGTCTGAGCAACAGAAGAGGACCTCATGGAAGCAGCCAGTGGAGCCGATGAGAAACGGTGGACCGACCAGAAGGCAGAAGGCCGGGACGGCGGCGACCACACCGCCGCGGCGGCGACCGAGACGTTCCTCGCCCACCGCAACCTGCTGTTCACCGTCGCCTACGAAATGCTGGGATCGGTGGCCGACGCCGACGACGTTTTGCAGGAGACCTGGTTGCGCTGGGTCGGCGTCGACGCGGCGCACGTCACCGAGCCGCGCGCCTACCTGGTCCGGATCACCACCCGGCAAGCGCTCAACCGGCTGCGCTCGGTGAAGCGCCGCAGGGAGGCATACGTGGGCTCCTGGCTGCCGGAGCCGCTGCTCACCACACCGGATGTGGCCGCAGACGTCGAGCTCGCCGAAAGCGTGTCGATGGCGCTGATGCTCGTGCTCGAGACATTGACCCCGATCGAACGGGCGGTGTTCGTGCTGCGCGAAGCTTTCGGGTTCGGCTACGACGAGATCGCGGCCGCGGTCGACAAGACGCCCGCCGCCGTCCACCAGATCGCCCACCGCGCCCGTCGCCACGTGGAAGCTCGCCGTCCACGCCGCTCGGTCACGGCGCGCCAGGCCGAGGCGGCTGCCGAGGCGTTCCGGCGCGCGCTCGAGACTCGCGACGTGCAAGGACTGCTCGCCGTGCTCGCCCCCGACGTCGTCGCCATCAGCGACGGCGGAGGTATCAAACAGGCCACGCCACGGCCGGTCTTCGGCGCCGAAAAGGTGGCGCGCTTCATCGTCGGCGGCCTCACCAAGCACGATGTCGCGCTCACCGTCGAATCGACCACGGTCAACGGCAGCCCCGCACTGGCTCTGCGCATGGACGGCGAACTGGACGGCGTCCTCGCGATGCGCGTCGAGGACACCCGTATCACCGGCCTCTACTACGTGCGCAACCCGCAGAAACTGACCCACGTCGATTCGCAGACCCCGCTCACCCTGCGATGAACACCGACCCCACCGTTCGAGGAGTAGACATGACCACGCTGGCACCGCTCGCCGACACTTTCCCGTCGCGATGGCCGACGGTGGCCGGAGCGGTTGCCCTGCTCACGGCGATCGTCAGCGTGCTGCTCGTCGCCTTCGCCTGGCCGTCGGCGCGGTCGTCGGTACACGATGTGCCGATCGCCGTCGCCGGTCCGGCTACCGCGGTCGCTCAGGTCCGCACGGCACTCGAGCAACGGCTGCCGGGCGGCTTCGAGATCACCGAGGTCCCCGACACCGCGGCCGCGGAAACGCTGATTCGCGACCGGCGGGTGTACGGGGCGATCGCCGTCGGCTCCGGTGCTCCCGAGGTCATCGTCGCCTCCGCCGCGAGCACCGCGGTCGCCCAGACCTTGCAGGGCATCGCGAGCGGCCTCGCGCAGGAGGGCAAGCCCGGCACGGCGGCCCGCGACCTCGCCGCCCTGCCCGCCGACGACCCGCGCGGCGCTGGCTTGTCGGCAGGCGCCCTGCCCCTGGTCATGGGCGGTCTGCTGGCCGCGGTCCTGCTGACCCGGCTCGTGCGCGGCACCGCCCGTCGGCTCACCGGAGCGCTCGCCTTCGCGGTCACCGGCGGCCTGGCCGTCGCCGCGATCCTGCAGTTCTGGCTCGGCTCGCTCAGCGGCTCCTACGTCGCCAACTCCGGCGCCGTCGCTTTGTCCATCGCGGCCACCGCTGCGGCCGTCCTCGGGCTGGAGGCGCTGCTCGGATACGCCGGGATCGGAATCGGCGCCGTGCTCATGATGCTCATCGGTAACCCGCTCTCGGGTACCGCGACCGCACCCGAAATGCTGCCCGGCTGGTCCGGCGCGCTCGGCCAGCTGCTGCCGCCCGGTGCCGGTGGCCGGTTGCTGCGATCCACTGCCTTCTTCGACGGTCGAGGGGCCACCCACGCCGTCCTCGTCCTGCTGGCCTGGCTCGCGCTCGGCGTCACGCTGTGCCTGGTCAGCGGGCTGCGCGCACGCCGTGCCGCCACCGGCGCGGCGGGACTTCGGGGTACCGCAACACCGGCCGACATGTCGGCGACCCTCGGCAGCTGACCGGACGAAGGGGCATGCTTCCGCACGCTGATCGGGCTGTGCGCGGACGAACAGGGTGTTCGCACCCAGCGCACCCAGCAGGGGCAGCCCGGCGACGCGATCGGCCGGGAATCCAGCACGGCAGCGTTGCGGCAACGCGCGTCGCACGCCCTGGTCACCGCGACGATCGCGGCAACGCCGGTTGGGAGCACGGTCGGTCTCGCCGAGCCGCGGCAACTGCGGTCGAGCCCCGTCGACCTGGTGATACGGCGGCGGACCGCGAAAGCTTCCGGTGTCGGGGACTCGCGCTCTCGGCCGCTGACTACGGTGTGAGGTCGTGACTACAGGGGATATCGCTCGAACGCGGGGAGGCGACGACACCGCGCATTTTCGGCTCACGGTGGTGGATCAGGCGCTGCGGTTGTTCGCCGAGAAGGGGTATGAGGCGACGACCGTCGACGAGATCGCGGAGGCGGCGGGCATCTCCCGGCGCACGTTCTTCCGGCAGTTCCGGTCGAAAGAGGACGTGATCTTCGCCGACCACGAGTCTCAGCTGGCGCAAGCGGAGGAGTTTTTGGCCGCGTCGCGAGAGGATCCGTGGGAGGCGGTGTGCTCGGCGGTGGTGCAGGTGTTCGAGCGGTTCACGCAGTGGCGGGAGATCGCGGCCCGGCGTTACCAGGTGGTCCGGCGGGTGCCCGCGCTGCGGGAGCGCGAGATCGTCACGGTGTTCCGCTATGAACGGTTGTTCACCGACTACCTGCGTGAGCGGCTGCCCGACGTCCCCGATCTGGCCCGGGTGCAGTTCACCGCCGCGGTGACGGCGACGCACAACTACCTGCTGCGCCGCATGGTGCGCGGCGAGTCGGACGCGGGCGCCGCGGACCTGCGGATGGAGCTGGCCGCCATCCCGCGCGGCGCCGGGCGTACCGCGAGCGCGGACGAGCTGGTCGTGGCGGTGTTTCCCCGTGACGTCGCGCCGAAGCAGATCGCGGACCTGCTGGTCCGCAAGCTCGGCAACCTGTGAACCCGGATCGAAGTGCGACCTATCTGACACTGAGTGCCACGTCATCTCCCCACGTAAGCCGCATCAGTATGGGTATACTCGACTCATAGATGGCACTGAGTGCCGAGATGCTGCTTTGTTCGACGGAAAGCGGCGCCGACCACCGACGATCAGGAGTGAAGGCCCCATGGCGGGAAACCCCGATTTCGACCTGTTCAAGCTCGAGGACTTCCACGACGAACTACGCGAGGCGATCCGCGCCCTCGCGGAGAAGGAGATCGCCCCGCACGCGAAGGACGTCGACGGCAACTCCCGCTTCCCGGAGGAGGCGCTGACCGCGCTCAACGCCTCCGGCTTCAACGCCGTGCACGTGCCAGAGGCCTACGGCGGCCAGGGCGCCGACTCGGTGGCCACCTGCATCGTGATCGAGGAGGTCGCGCGCGTCTGCGGTTCGTCCTCGCTGATCCCCGCCGTCAACAAGCTCGGCACCATGGGCCTGATCCTGAACGGCTCCGAGGAGCTGAAGCAGAAGGTGCTGCCGGACATCGTCAACGGCGAGATGGCCTCCTACGCGCTGTCCGAGCGCGAGGCGGGCTCCGACGCGGCAGGCATGCGCACCCGGGCCAAGCAGGAGGGTGACGACTGGATCATCAACGGCTCCAAGTGCTGGATCACCAACGGCGGCAAGTCCTCCTGGTACACCGTGATGGCGGTCACCGACGCGGACAAGGGCGCCAACGGCATCTCGGCCTTCCTGGTGCACAAGGACGACGAGGGCTTCGTGGTCGGCCCGCTGGAGCACAAGCTCGGCATCAAGGGCTCGCCCACCGCCGAGCTGTACTTCGAGAACTGCCGGGTGCCGGGTGACCGCATCGTCGGCGAGCCGGGCACCGGCTTCAAGACCGCGCTGCAGACCCTCGACCACACTCGCCCCACCATCGGCGCGCAGGCCGTCGGCCTGGCCCAGGGCGCGCTGGACGCGGCCATCGCCTACACCAAGGACCGTAAGCAGTTCGGCAAGTCGATCGCCGACTTCCAGAACACCCAGTTCATGCTCGCCGACATGGCGATGAAGATCGAGGCCGCCCGCCTCATGGTGTACACCTCGGCCGCCCGCGCCGAGCGCGGCGAGAAGAACCTCGGCTTCATCTCCGCCGCCGCCAAGTGCTTCGCCTCCGACGTCGCCATGGAAGTCACCACCAACGCCGTCCAGCTGTTCGGCGGCGCCGGCTACACCACCGACTTCCCGGTGGAGCGGATGATGCGCGACGCCAAGATCACCCAGATCTACGAGGGCACCAACCAGATCCAGCGTCTGGTGATGAGCCGCGCGCTGCTCAAGTGAGGTTGTCGTAGATCGCCGGATGTTCGGGCGCGCCTGAAACCGTCTCTCGAGACGTCGAGGCATAAGCCGCCCGAACATCCTGTCGATCGCACCGCGCGCCCGCTGTCGGCTCGACGGCACCGAATAGGTGCGCAACCTGAAACCCGGATCACCGGGACGTCCTGATGCCTGCGCTTCGCCAGGACCCAGAGTCGGCCCCATCCCAGGCGCCCCCTCTCTCGAAGCGATGCAGCCACGAGTGGCACATGGTTGCGGCAAAACGCGAGTGACCTTCTCGCTGGTGTGCCACTCGTGGACGCATGTCGCGGACTTTGCCGGGGCGACGTCGGTAAGGCGCTGTCAGGGCTCCAGGTAGAGGCGTTCGCACGGGAGTCTGGGGTAGTCGTCGGTGGTGTCTGTGGATACTTCCACTGCGTCGTGCCAGTGCCGGGCGCGCCATTCCTGGACGAAAAGGCATGCGGCCGTTACGCAGGCGACGAAGTCGAGGCGTGCTCCGTGCCAGAACACCGACAGGTGCACATCCGGCTCCGACGGGATCGGGGAGACTGCGCGGTCAGGCATATGCGATCACCCGTCGACCGCGCGCGAGCTTCGCGGCCACGCAATGGCGGATCGCCGCGACGACCACGCAGCCGGAAGGGCGAAATGCCGTGTCCGGGCGTAGTATCCACGCGCGGAACTTGGTCCCTCGGTCGGCAGGGCTCGGCAGCGCGATCATGCCGCCGTAGCGGATGATCGACACGTTCAAGCGGAACATCTCGGCGAACAGCGGCACGTCGTCCGGTAGGTCAGGGCGGATGATGAACGTCCACCGCTTCGAGCGTGGATGCGACAGGATCGGCCCCAGCTCGTGGCCCTGGTCCTGCATCCACACCTTCACGTGATGTCCCAGTACAGCGGGCATGGTTATGCCCCAGACCATTCCGGTGCGGACGATGATCCGCCCGATCTGGGGAGGGTCCACGACCGCGGGGAGTCCGCATACCTGGCGGTAGTAGTGACAGCGAGACAACGGCGTGTCTCCAAACGCTATGTGGCGCAACGAGACCTCTGCTTCATCGAAGGGGTTCAGGGTGCGCCCGTAGCTCTGGTAATCCCTGGTCGGAAGCCGTGAGGGGAGCGAATTGCTCTGCGATGCGCGTGTTTCCGTCGTCCCCTGCCGGGCGCACGATCAGAGAACCACTGGACCTGTCCGACGAACTACGTAAAGATGAGATCTCATCAGCTCGACCAGCACGTTTTTCATTCTGCAAGGAGAATCGGCCCGGAGATGAGAAACCCGGGTCGCCCGGAGTGGACAGGAATCGCATGGCCGAAAGTGGTGGCTCGACCCTCCCTCGCCGTCAGTTGGGCAGGCATCTGCGAAACGGACGGGAAGCGGCGGGATTGACGTTGGCCGACGTCGGCGAACGGATGCAGTGGAGCGTCAGCACCGTTCAGCGGATGGAAGTCGGCAAGACCGAGCGCATTCGCACCGTCGATGTGGAGGCGCTGTGCAAGATCTACGACTTCACCGAGGAGTACACGAACGCACTGGTCGGGCTGGCGAAGCAGGCGAGCGTGAAGTCGTGGTGGCATGAGTTCGGCGACCTGATCCCCGAGAACTTCGATGTGTTCGTGGATCTGGAGGCCACCGCCCGGTCGCTGACCTGGTACGAACCGGAACTCGTGCCGGGGATCTTTCAAACACCCGCGTATGCGAGTGGGCTGATTCGTGCCGGCTACCCGAACGAGACACCGCTGGAACACGAGCGCCGGGTGCACCTCCGACGCAAGCGCCAATCGCTGATCACACGCAAAACGAAACCCGTCACTGTGAATGCGATTCTTCGAGAGTCGGTGCTACGCGGGATGGTCGGTGATGAGCGCATCATGTCGGCCCAGCTCCGCCATCTGGTGGACCTCATGGGGCTGCCCAACGTCACGATCCGCGTGCTCCCGTTCTCGGCCGGATTTCCGATGGGTGTGGCCGTAGGACCATTCGTGATCTTGAAGTCGGGGGGTGACAGCAAGCGACAGCCGAAGGAGCCTACAGTTGTCTACGTTGAGAGCTTCACGGGCGATTTGTACCTGGAGAAGCACAGCGCTGTGAACCGGTATCTCGATGCCTACCGGCGGTTCGAAAGCGCGGCGCTGGACCCGGATCAGAGCAAGCACCTGCTCCGGCAGATAGCAAGGGAGTATGCACCGTGAATACCGATCTCTCCGAGGCGAAGTGGTTCAAGAGCAGCTACAGCGGGGCTGACAAAGCATGTGTCGAAGTGGCTTTTCTCTCGAGAGGCCACGTCGGCGTGCGGGATTCCAAGAACCCGGCGGGTCCAGCGCTTATGTTCTCGCCGGGCGAGTGGGACGCTTTCACCGCTGGCATAGCCCACGGCGCATTCGAGCGCCCTTGAGGCAAGGAAGTTTGCGCCGTGAATACCATCCTCAGCGGGAGTAAGTGGTTCAAAAGTAGCCGTAGCGGGGGCGACAAAGCATGCGTTGAGGTCGCCTTTCTCGCGGGAGGCGGTGTCGGCGTCCGGGACTCCAAGAACCCGAGTGGCCCAGCACTGGTCTTCACTCCAAGCGCGTGGGACACCTTCACCGCAGGCCTGGTCAACGGCGAGTCCGGACGCCCCTAACCTGAGACCTCCGGCACCATCGCTCGGGATCAATCCGCGAGTGGCACATGGCTGTGGCAAAACGCGAGTAGACCTCTCGGTGGTGTGCCACTCGCGGTGCTTGGGTGTGTTTACTTCACCAAGTCGGCGTATTCGCTGTGTTGGGTGATGTACTGCTCCACGTACCAGCAGGTGGGGATGACCGAGAAGCCGGCGGCTCGGGAGTCGGCGAGGGCGTATTCGACGACTTGGGCGGCGACTCCTCGGCCTCGGAATTCGGGGAAGGTCAGGGTGTGGTGGAAGTCGCGGACCTTGGGGTTCTCGCGTTCGGCGTAGTCGGCGTACCCGGCTAGGGTGTCGTCGATGTAGATCTCGAAACGGGTATCGGCGACGTTGTGTTCGAGCCTGGTCGTCATGTCGGGGTAGAACTCCTTGTGCGTGGGGAATGTTCCGTCGCGGTGGTTACAGGATCGTGCCGGGGTTGAGGATGCCGTCGGGGTCGAGGGCGTCCTTGATGCGGCGGGTCAGGGCCATGACGTCGGGGCCGAGTTGGTCGGGCAGCCATGCCTTCTTCAATCGTCCGACGCCGTGTTCACCGGTGATGGTGCCGCCGAGGGCGATGGCGAGGTCCATGATCTCGCCGAAGGCGCGGTTCGCTCGCGCGGTGTGGTCGGCGTCGGTGGGGTCGTGCACGATCAGCGGGTGGGTGTTGCCGTCGCCCGCGTGCGCGATCACCGACACTGTGACCTCATTGCGCTCGGCGATTTCGGCGACGCCGCTCACCAAGTCGCCGAGCCGGGGCAGCGGAACGCCGACGTCCTCGAGCAGCAGCGGCCCGAGCTTCTCCACGGCCGGGATCGCCAGACGTCGGGCGGCCGTGAACGCTTCACCCTCGGCCGGGTCCTCGGTGTGGAAAACCTCTGTCGCTCCTGCTTTCTCGCAGGCCGCCGCCATGATCTCGGCCTCGCGGTAGGCGAATTCGCCGGGGGCGTCGGAGCGCGCGACCAGCAGCGCGGCCGCCTTCCGGTCCAACCCCATCCGCAGCTCGTCCTCCACGGCGTTGATCGACACCGAGTCCATGAACTCGAGCATCGACGGGCGCAGTTCGCCGGTGATGGTCAGGATGGCCTCGGTGGCGGCGGTGAGCGTGGCGAAACTGGCGACGACCGTGCTCTGCGGCGGTTGGGCGGGCAGCAGCCGAAGCGTCAGCTCGGTGATCACGCCCAGCGTGCCCTCGCTGCCGACGAACAGCTTGGTCAGCGACAGCCCGGCCGAGTCCTTCAAACGCGGACCGCCGAGCCGCACGACGGTGCCGTCGGCGAGCACGACCTGCATGCCGAGCACGTAGTCTGTGGTGACGCCGTACTTCACACAGCACAGGCCGCCCGCGTTGGTCGCGGCGTTGCCGCCGATCGAGCAGATCTCGAACGACGACGGGTCCGGCGGATACCACAGCCCGTGCTCCGCGACCGCGCGCTTGACCTCGGCGTTCAGCAGGCCGGGCTGCACCACGGCGGTCCGGGTCACCGGGTCGACGGAGATTTCCCGCATCCGCTCGGTGGTCAGCACGATCGCTCCGTCGACGGCCGTCGCGCCGCCGGACAACCCGGACCCGGCACCGCGAGGAATCACCGGGACGCGATGCGCGCTGGCCCACCGCAGCGTCGCGGCCACGTCGTCGGTGCTGGTGGCGCGCACCACGGCCAGGGCGGTGCCCGCGCCGGGATCGCGCGCCCAGTCCTGGCGGTAGCTCGCCAGCAGGTCGACGTCGGTGAGCACCGCGCCGTCGGGGAGGGCGGCGATCAAGTCATGCAGGTCCACCACCTCACGCTAGCTCCCCGTGCCCGATATTTGCTGATCGGTCGACCGTGCGTGTGTGGCGAACGGACGGCCTGGAATGTGATGTCAGCCGCCACAGTGGTATTACCGCCTACGGGAGACCAGAATGCCGACAGGGGCTTGACTGCTCGGGGCATCGAGTTCTCCTGGCGCCGCCACGTCGTGGCGCCGGCAGTCCATGCGGTTCGCCGCGGAGCACTTGGAGGGATGGAACGGATGCAGGGCGAGCAACCGAGTCGCCGGGAACTGGTCGCCGCGATGTTCTCCAGCGAGTTCGTCGAGGACGGTATAGACCCCGACGTGCTGCGCCGGGTGCACGCGGGCGAGCACGAGGAATGGCTGACCGCGCTGGACCGCTCCGGTGTCTTCGACAAGGAGACCCGCGCCGAGCTGGCCGACCTCTGGCGGCGCGAGCCCCGCGAGTTGCTGGAGGCGCTGCTGGCGGACGCGGACGATGTCGCGCGACGGCGATGCCTGGCGGCATGGGCGAGCCTGGACCACGCCGCGGACGACCCGGGCCAGGCACAGATCGGCTGAGCCACCCCGCGGTCGCCGCCCGCTCATCTGCCGGACATCTGCCGCTGGCACGCTGGTCGCGTGCACGAGCTGTCCGAGACCGCCGACACCATCGCCGACCGGTTCACCCGCTGGTGCGAGTCGGTCGTGCACCGGATGCCGTTCGGGCTGAACCGTCTCGTCCCGCCGACCTTCCTCGGCTTCGCACTGATCAACAGCGGCACCTTCGCCGCCGACTTGGCGCTGCTCACCGTCCTGCACGGCTGGTTCGAACTGCCGGTGTGGTCGTCGGTGACGGTGGCATACGTGTGCGCGTTCGGGCTCAGCTTCGTGCTCAACCGCACGTTCAACTTCCATTCCCACGCGCCGGTCGGCAGGCAGGCCGCGGTGTACGTCGTGGTGGTGGTGGTCAACTACCTCGCGTTCATCCTGGGCATCGGCAGCGGGCTCACCGCGCTCGGCGTGGAGTACCACGTGTCCCGGTTGCTGGCGGGCGCGTGCGAGGCCGTCTACATGTACAGCGCCATGCGCTGGGTGGTCTTCCGCCGCGCGGTCGAGCCGGAACCGGAGCTGGCTCCCGACGCGATGTGAGGTGTCGGCGGTGGAGATGTGCTGCGGACACCTGTATCGCGCTATGAGGAGGCCGCGACCCGGCTGAGTGGCCGCCGGTCTGGACGACTCGCCCTGAATCGACGGACATCGATCGCCGTCGGCTGTCGGACAACGGCTGTGCATCCCATGGGTTGCCACCGCTGGCGGTCGCCCGGGGGTCGTGCGACGACTATGGCCGCTCGGCTGTCGGACGACGGCTGTGGGTTATCCCAGCCACCGCTACCAGTCGCCCGGGGGTCGTGCGACGACGATCGTCGAGCCGTCTTCATGTAGGGAATCGGCGTTGGCGCCTGACGTGACGGGCGATCTCAGCGCCGCGAATGTGGCACTCGACCCCGATCTCGACCCTCGGCCGCCTGCAAGGAGAGCATGTTTATCGTCGTGTCGGACAGCGATCCCGAACTAGAGATCACGACGCCACCGGACTGATCAGCACTTCGGTGCGCGCCCCGTCGACGACGATCACGTCGTCGTCGGTCAGCGCCCAGTGCGCGACGCCTTCGGCGCGGTAGCGAGCCGCGAGGCGAGTGCAGTCGCCTTCGGGGTCGGTGGCCGAATCGATGTGCGGCACGATCCTGTGGTTCACCAAACCCAGTCCGTCCCATTGCGGTTCGACGCCGCAGGCCGGAGCGACCTCGGCCGGATCGTCCACCGCATCCAGACCGTGCAGGTCCGGGGTCAGCACGCAGGCCCCGGCGCTGTAACCGGCGTAGACGAGCGCGTCGGCGGCGAGTAGCCGGGGCAGAACGTGATCCGCGCCGCTGCGGGCGAACTGCGCGCGCAACACGAACGTGTTTCCGCCGCGTACCCACACGAGCGGGAACTCCGCCAGCTTCCGTTCCAGCTCGGCTGCCCGGCCGACGTACTCGCGCAGGTCGAGCACCTCGGGCTGGTAGCCGAGTTTGCGCAGCGGCGCCAGGTCGCTGGTCACCGCACCCGCCCACGCCTGCGGCCAGGCGTCGCAGGCATTGGGGATCAGCGCGACCCGGCCGGGCGGCCCCGCGAGCGTGACGAGCCGGTCGTAGTGCGTGCCGAACCGGTAGCTGGACAGGAACAGTCGCACCGGCGGCTCAGATGGTGAAGGCCAGGTGGCGGACGAGGCGCTGCCCGAGTTCGTCGTCGCCCTCGACGGTGATCTCGCTCGAATGCTCCTCGGCGCTGGTCCGACCGCCGCCGAGACGCACGAAAAGCCGAGAGTCCAAGCCGACCTCGACGGTGGCGGGTCCGTCGAACGCGTCCACGTAGTTCGCCCGGCCCGCCACCTGAATACGCAGGGTTCTGGCCAGCGGACCGGTCAGCGCGAAGGCGATCCGCGCGCCCTCCGGCGCTTCGCCCTTCTTCGCCACCACGCGCGGAATGCCGGCCGCGAACTCGTCGAAGGCCAATTCGCCGCGGGGACCGCCTTCCTCGACCCGCACCCCGAGCGCGTCGGCGATGTCGAGTTCGTGCATCCAGCAGTCGAACAACCGCACCCGCATGAACCTGCCGTAGGTCACCTGCCCGATCGGCGTGACCGTCTCCTTCTCCCATTCGGCGTCGCCCATGGCCGCGAGCGCCGCGCGCCTGCGGTCGATGACGTCGCGATAGAACGCGAGCAGGCGGGCCCCGGACAGCGGGCGCAGCCGGTCGACCCAGATCTCGTTGAGCACCGCGGTCTCGTTGCGCACGTAGGGCAGCGTGCGCACGTCGGTCTTGGCCTTGGTCGGGTCGTGCGCGGGCGGCCGGTCACCCAGCAGGAAGGATTCGGTGCCGATGATGTGGGCGACGACGTCGAACACGCTCCAGCCCGGCAGCGACGACGGGGTGCGCCAGCGATCCTCGTCCAGCGGAGCGACCAGCGCGTCGATCGCCTCCCACTGCCGTGACAGCAGGTCGATCAGCGTGGCCCGATCGAACGTCTCGGTCATCCCTCGGTTTCCTTTTCCGGGCTTGTGCCCTCGTTGTCCAATGCCGCGATCCCTTCCCGGATGGCCGCGGCGGTGGATATCGGATCGTGCGGGCGGCGCAGGAGAAAGCCCTTCGCGAATCGCAGCGTGTCGCCGTGTCTGCGCGGGATCACGTGCAGGTGGACGTGCGGAACGGTCTGGAACGCCGCCGTTCCGTCGTTGAGCACCAGATTGGCGCCGTCGGCGGCGAGGCGGCTGCGCCGGATGGCCAGGGCGAGCCGATGACCGGTCCGGAAGATCTGCGCACCGAGCTCGGCGTCGAGGTCCTCCAACTCGGCGGCGTGCCGCTTCGGTATGACCAGCGTGTGCCCGCGGGCGACCGGCCGGACATCGAGAAACGCGCACAGCGTGTCGTCCTCGTACACTTTCGCCGCCGGTGCCTCGCCTGCCACGATGCGGCAGAAGACGCAGTCGTTCACACGCTGGACCATACGGCGTACGAGCCGAGCGGAACACCCCGGATCGCCGATCAGCATGACGCATGTCACTATGCCGCTGTGGGCCGGGCGTCCCACCAGGTGCCCAACCTCGAGGTTGGTAACGAACTTCTCCGTACGGTCTTGCCGTGTTCACCTGCGGAGACCACGATCACACAGCGAAAAGGAAAAACGGTGGACGCCGCTCGGCGGTCGGCGGCTCCCTCGGTGGCGACCGAGGAACTCCGGCGTCCTAGCGCGATCCGTCCGGCGTGTGTGATGGGCATCTCAGCTAGGCTCACGGCGGGCCAGGTACAGTTGCGAAGATTTGGGCGAACTTACTCATCGGTAACATCGTCCGGTCGTCTGCCCGTTGCCTGAAGCTCAGTAAGAGAAGGAAGTCTGACAAGTGGAGACAACGCAGAGCGTAGGCGATCTGTCGCCGCGCGGCGCGCGTGTCGGTGTCGTTCGCGAATCCAACGCGGGCGAGCGACGTGTCGCTTTGGTGCCGAAAATCATTCCGAGCCTGGTGAAACAGGGTGTGGAAGTTGTCGTCGAGCCCGGGGCCGGGAAAGGCGCGCTGATTCCCGACGAAGCCTATGTGGAGGCGGGTGCGTCGATCGGCGATCCGTGGTCGGCGGATGTGGTGGTGAAGGTCGCCCCGCCCAGTGACGCCGAGGTGGGCAAGCTGTCGTCGGGGCAGACGCTGATCGGTTTCCTCGCGCCGCGCAATGCCGAGAATCAGATCGGTGCGCTGAAGTCGGCGGGGGTGCAGGCGTTCGCGGTGGAGGCGATTCCGCGGATCTCGCGTGCGCAGGTGATGGACGCGTTGTCCTCGCAGGCGAATGTGGCGGGTTACAAGGCGGTGTTGCTGGCGGCGTCGGAGTCGACGCGGTTCTTCCCCATGTTGACCACGGCGGCGGGCACGGTGAAGCCGGCGACGGTGCTGGTGCTCGGTGTGGGTGTGGCCGGTCTGCAAGCGCTGGCCACCGCGAAGCGTCTTGGCGGACGGACCACCGGTTACGACGTGCGCCCCGAGGTGGCCGATCAGGTGCGGTCGGTGGGTGCGCAGTGGCTGGATCTGGGCATCGATGCCGCCGGTGAGGGCGGGTACGCCCGTGAGCTCACCGACGAGGAGAAGGCGAAGCAGCAGCAGGCGCTCGAGGACGCGATCAAGGGCTTCGACGTGGTGATCACGACCGCGTTGGTGCCGGGCCGTCCCGCGCCCCGGTTGGTGACCGCGGCCGCGGTGGAGGGTATGAAGCCCGGCAGTGTGATCGTGGACCTGGCGGGAGAGACCGGCGGCAACTGCGAGCTGACCGAGCCGGGTGAGGTCGTGGTGAAGCACGAGGTGACCATCGCCTCGCCGTTGAATCTGCCCGCGACCATGCCCGAGCACGCTTCGGAGTTGTATTCGAAGAACATCGCGGCGTTGCTGGAGTTGATGCTGGTGGACGGCAAGCTCGCGCCCGACTTCAGCGACCAGGTGCTGGCGGATTCCTGCGTCACCCGTGAGCCGGACGCGCCCGAGGCGCCTGCCGAGGCGACGGGGGCAGCGGAGTCCGCCGAGGCAGCGGCTGTGTCGGAGCCGACCGAGGCGAAGGTGGAGAACTGATGTATACCGAACTTCTGGCGAATATCGCGATCCTGGTGTTGTCGGGGTTCGTGGGTTTCGCCGTGATCTCCAAAGTCCCGAACACGTTGCACACGCCGTTGATGTCGGGCACCAACGCTATTCACGGCATCGTGGTGCTCGGTGCGCTGGTCACCTTGGGCAACGTGCAGGATCCCTCGATCCTGACCCAGATCATCCTGTTCGTCGCGGTGGTGTTCGGAACCCTGAACGTCATCGGTGGTTTCGTGGTCACCGACCGCATGCTGGGCATGTTCAAGAGCAAGAAGCCCGCTGCTCAGAAGGCCGGTGAATGATGCATACCTTCGACAACGTGACCTATCTGGTCAACGGTCTCTACATTGTGGCGTTCTCGCTGTTCATCTACGGTCTGATGGGTTTGACCGGCCCGAAGACCGCGGTGCGCGGCAACTTGATCGCCGCGGTGGGCATGGTGATCGCGGTGATCGCGACGTTGATCTCGATCCGCCACACCAGCAACTGGATTCTGATCGTCGCCGGTCTGGTGGTCGGCGTCGTGCTGGGTGTGCCGCCGGCGAAGTACACGAAGATGACCGCGATGCCGCAGCTGGTGGCCGCGTTCAACGGTGTCGGTGGTGGCACGGTCGCGCTCATCGCGTGGTCGGAATTCATCAACTCCCAGGGTTTCTCGCATTTCGACGAGGAGCCGACGGTGCACATCGTGATCGGGTCGCTGTTCGCGGCGATCATCGGTTCGGTGTCGTTCTGGGGTTCGTTGATCGCGTTCGGCAAGTTGCAGGAGATCCTGCCCGGCCGCCCGATCGGGATCGGGAAGTTGCAGCAACCGTTGAACTTGTTGTTGCTGCTGGGTGCGGTGGCCGCGGCGGTGGTGATCGGTGTCGGCGCCACGGGTGAGGGGGTGTCGCAGCTGTGGATGATCGCGGTGCTGGTGCTCGCGGGTGTGCTGGGGTTGATGGTCGTGCTGCCGATCGGTGGCGCGGACATGCCGGTGGTGATCTCGCTGCTGAACGCGTTGACCGGTCTGTCGGCCGCCGCGGCGGGTTTGGCGTTGAACAACACCGCGATGATCGTGGCGGGCATGATCGTCGGCGCGTCGGGCACCATCCTGACCAACCTGATGGCCAAGGCGATGAACCGGTCGATCCCGGCGATCGTCGCGGGCGGCTTCGGTGGCGGCGGGACCGCGCCGGGCGCCGGTGATGGTGAGCAGAAGCAGGCCAAGGCCACCTCCGCCGCGGACGCCGCGATCCAGATGGCGTACGCCAACCAGGTGATCGTGGTCCCCGGCTACGGTATGGCGGTCGCGCAGGCGCAGCACGCGGTCAAGGAGATGGCTTCGCTGCTGGAGGCCAAGGGTGTGGAGGTCAAATACGCCATCCACCCGGTCGCCGGTCGCATGCCCGGCCACATGAACGTGCTGTTGGCCGAGGCGGAAGTGTCCTATGACGCGCTCAAGGAAATGGACGACATCAACGGCGAATTCAATCGCACCGACGTCGCCCTGGTGATCGGCGCCAACGACGTCACCAACCCGGCCGCCCGTGAGGACTCCTCGAGCCCGATCTACGGCATGCCCGTGCTCAACGTCGACCAGGCCAAGTCGGTGATCGTGCTCAAGCGCTCGATGAACTCCGGCTTCGCCGGAATCGACAACCCGCTGTTCTACGCCGACCACACCTCCATGCTGTTCGGCGACGCCAAGAAATCCGTCGGAGCAGTCACCGAAGAACTCAAGGCCTTGTAGGCCAAGCGTTTCCGCGCAGTGCCCCCTCCGCTGTGGTGTGGAGGGGGCACTGTCGTAATTCGATGGACACCGTGCCCCGCCGCCCCGGATCATTCTCGAAGTGTCCGCACGTCATGAGTCTCTTCGGTTGATCGGTCCCGGGGAGCCCTCGGCCGATCCGGCCGAGCGGCTGCCGTGGACCGTCGTAGTCGATTCCACCTACTCCATCCGCGACGCGATCGATGCCCTCGCGCTCGGTCCGTTCCTGCGCGGCGATCATCCATGCGCGCGCACCGCGCAGCTGGAACGGGTGCGACCGGACGCACCGTTGCGTCCCGCCCGCGGCCGCGTGGTGCGCACCGTACGCGACAACGACAGCGGGGCCGCGCTGGTCGTGGGCCCCGGCTGGTCGCTGCGGTCCGTGCGCTGGTCGGGCGGCTCGGCGATGGTCGAGGTCACCGCCGTCACCGACGCGCTCGCGGACGAGTTGCTCGCCGAGGCCATCCGGGACGCGGCGGCGCCGCCGGAGGTGGGCGAGACCGTCGAAATGGGCTTCTGGCACATGCACAACCACGGTCCGCAGCGGCGTGCGCGCTCGATCACGGCGCCCGAGTGGTCGACGATCCGTGGCAACTACGCGGGGCAGGTCGCCACCGCGCTGGACCGCCTGATGACGCTCACCGCCGACGACGTACGCGGCAGACTGGTGCTGCTGCACGGACCGCCCGGCACCGGCAAGACCACCGCGCTGCGCGCACTGGCACGGGCCTGGGGCGGCTGGTGCCAGCTCGACTGCGTGCTCGATCCCGAGGTGATGTTCGGCAAGCCCGGCTATCTGATGGAGGTGGCCGCCGGTGTGGACAACGCCGAGGAGGGCGTGCCCCGCTGGCGGATGCTGGTGCTGGAAGACTGCGACGAGTTGATACGCGGAGAAGCGAAGGAAGCTGCCGGGCAGGGTCTCTCGCGGTTGCTGAACCTCACCGACGGCATGCTCGGCCAGGGCAGGGACGTGCTCGTCGCCATCACCACCAACGAGGATCTGTCCCGCCTGCATCCGGCGGTGACGCGGCCGGGCCGGTGCCTGGCGCGGATCGAGATCGGGCGGCTGTCCTCCGGCGAGGCGGCGGCTTGGCTGGATCGCGAGCGGCCGGGCGCGGCCACCGCGTTTCCGGACGGCGCGAGTTTGGCCGAACTCGTCTCGGCGCGCGACGGCGAGGCACGGATCGATGCCGTCGCTGTGGACGCGGTGAACCCAGGGCTGTACCTGTGAGAACTCTGGCGAACCGAAGCCTTTGCGCCGGTTGGCGACTCGGTGCGGCGAACCGGGCGGTATCCCACACGGCGGTACGCGCACCGATCGGCTAGATTCCATGGGTTCGCCCGTCGCTTCTGTGCGCACGGAATCTAGCGAGACCCGGGGAGGGGATCCATGACCACACCACCGAATCAACCGTATCCAGGCCAGCCCGGCTATCCGCAGCAGCCGCCTGCCGGTGCGCCGCAGGGCTTTCCGGGCCAGCCGGGAAATCCCGGTCAGCCGCAGGGTTATCCCCAGCCCGGCTATCCCGGTCAGCCGCAGCCGGGCTACCCGCCGCAGGGTGGTTTCCCGCCGCAGCCGGGTTACCCCGGCGGCGGGTTCCCGCCGCCCGGACCCCCGCCCCGACAGAATCGGGGCGGGAGCGGCATCGGCAAGATCCTCGGCATACTCGGCGTCGTCCTGGTGATCGGGTTGCTGATCGTGGGCGCTCGCACCGTGTTCCGCTCGGACGGCGAGAAGATCGAGATCGGTCAGTGCGCGAAGCTGTCGGGCACCACCGTCAAGGCCGAGTTCGAAACCAAGGAATGCTCCGACGCCGAAGCCAATTACGTGGTGGCGCAACGGCTCGACGGGGCGAACGCGGACTGCGCCACCAAGGATTACGCCAGCTACTACCAGACCGGCGGCGACGAGTACACGCTATGCCTGCGGCTGAACGTAAAGGAGGGCGACTGCATCGACGGCGGTTTCCTCGGCGCCAGCACCAAGGTGGCCTGCGGGTCGACGGCGGACTTCAAGATCGGCCGGATCGTGCGGGGCACCGCGGACAAGTCCGCGTGCGGAGCGAAGGCGACCGAGAACGACACCATCGTCTACCCCAAGCCCGAGCCGATCACCATGTGCCTGGTGCCGCCCAAGTAGCGGTTGGGGCTAGCTTGGAAACGATGACGAGCATCGGCGCGCGTTTGCTGCGGACCAGATGGTTCGTGCGCGCGCCGATCGCCGTGTTCCGGGCTCGGCTCGGCTTCCTGTTCGGCGGAGCCTGGACTTCGTGATCCGGTCAGCGTGGCGTGGCGACGACGCTCGCGTACGCGCAGCACAGCAGTACGGCGAGGATCGGCACGACCATCGCCGTGGTCAGCGACATCACGGCGGTGAGCCAGCCGATGACCGTGGGCCCGGCGAGCAAGCCGAGGTAGCCGACGCTGAACACCCGTGACATGTCGGTCGCGGCCGTGCGGGAGCCCAGATTCCCCGCCGCGCTGAAGATCTGCGGGATGCCCCCGGCGAGTCCGAGGCCGGTCAAGGCCCAGCCGAGCAGCGTCAGCGGAATCCACGGCGAGACGACGATCACGGCCAGGCCGATGGCCGCGAGGAGCGAGCCGTAGCGCACCACCGCGACCCCGCCGAAGACGTGGCTGACCCGGTCGGTGGCGAACCGCCCGAGCGTCATCGTGGTGGAGAAGGCGCCGAAGGCCAGGGCCGCGGTAGCGGCGTCGGCGTCCAGATGGTCGCGCAGCTGCAGTGCGCTCCAGTCGGCGGCCACGCCTTCGGCCAAGAGCAGGGAAAAGGCGAGCACGGCCAGCGCGAGCACCTTTCGGCCGCGAGCGCGAGTATCGAGGGAGGTCGTGGCGGGAGCGCGCGATGATCGGTCTCGGTCGAGCCGGTCCGGCGACTGTGCGGTGGACGCCGCATCGGTCCCTGTCGGCATGACGTCGTGCCCGGACGAATCGCCCTGACGCAGCGACACCGTCGCGTCGTGTTCCAGTGGTGCGGCGCCGAATTCGGTCGCGTGGACGGACGAGGCGACGCCGGGGGACTCCGCCGTTTCCGATGCCGTCTCCCGCAGCAAACGCGGCACCAGCGTCAGGACCAGAGCGACGCAGCCCACCGCGGCGACGACCAGGGTCACCCGCACATCCCAGCCCGCCCGGAGCGCGGCGGCTCCGAGCAGGGACCCGACCAGTCCACCGCCGGAGAACAACGCGTGGAAGGCGGCCATGATCGGACGCCGGTAGGCCCGTTCCACATGCACCGCTTGGGTGTTCATCGACACGTCCAGCGCTCCGTTGCCGAAACCGAAGCAGGCCAGCGCGAGCGCCAAGGTAAACGGCCCGGTGGCGAAGCCGGGGCCCACCACCGCGACCGACCCGAAGCACGCCGCGGCGCCGACCAATGTCCTGCTGCCGAACCGATCGGCGAGCGGACCCGCCAGTCGCATCCCGACGATGCCCGCGCCCGACATCAGCAGGATGAACATGCCCAGCGTCGATTTGGCGACCCCAGTGCGGTCGGTGACGACCGGAATGTGCACCACCCACATGGCGAGCAGGAAGCCGTTCAACGCGAAAACCGTGAATACCGCGGCACGCGCCACACGGAACTGACGATCGACCGTCGGGCTCAACACCATTTCGACGGTACCGAGAAAATCCCCACCCCGACCGGACTCGCTCGCGGAACCGGCCCAGGGCGCCGTTGACCTGGTCGTGCGGCCGTGCGGGACGCTCGACACTGCGCGTCACGTCCGCGAGCGAGTCCTTTTCACCATGTGAAACGCGTCACGATGCCGGGACATTCCGGATTCCGCTGACAGCCGTCGCCATGACGTAGTCGGCGAAATCCTTCGGGCTCCGGCCGAGCGCGCGCCGCACTACCTCGGCGGGCTCGGCGTTGCGACCGTCGAGCACCGGTGCCGAACAGGCACGCCATGGCGGCGGGTAGCCCGGAATATCCGGCGCAGTCGAGACGGAACCTGGCGCACCGGCCTGTGACCATGCGTGATCGTCTACTGTGGACGGGTGGATGCGCTCGCCAGTCTGCTCGAAGGCCCTCGCGCTCGCGGCGCGTTCCTGATGTGTTCGCTGCTGGATCCGCCGTGGTCGCTGCGTATCCAGGACGAGGCTCCGCTCACCGTGCTCTCGATGATTCGCGGCGGCGCGTGGATCGTCACCGACCAGGGCGCGCCGCGGCAGCTCGGCGCGGGGGACGTCGCGATCTTCCGTGGGCCCGCGCCGTACACGGTGGCCGACGACCCGGCGACCGAGCCGCAGATCATCATCCATCCCGGTCAGGTGACGAAGACGCCGCAGGGTGAAGTCCTCTGCGAGACACTGAGCCTCGGCGTCCGGCAGTGGGGAACCGACCCGGACGGCGCGACCTTGATGGTCACCGGAACCTATGAGTCCGCGGGCGCGGCCAGCCGTCGCCTGCTGCGCGCGCTCCCGCCGGTGCTGGTGTTGCGGCGCGGCGAGTTCGACAGTCGGGTGCTCGACCTACTGGTCGACGAGGTGATCAAGGACGAGCCCGCGCAGAGCGCGGTGCTGGACCGCCTGCTGGATCTGGTGCTGATCGCCGCGTTGCGCGCCTGGTTCTCCCGCGCCGACGCGCCCGGCTGGTACCACGCCTACGGTGACCCGCTGGTCGGCAAGGCTCTGCGCCTGTTGCAGCACAATCCGGCGCACGGATGGACGGTCGCGGGCCTGGCCGAGGCGGTGGGGATGTCGCGGGCGGCGCTGGCGCGCCGGTTCACCGATCTGGTGGGTGAGCCGCCGATGGCGTTCCTCACCGAATGGCGGCTGGCGCTGGCCGCGGACCTGTTGCAGGAATCCGATGCCACCATCGAGGCCATCGCCCGTCAGGTCGGATACGGCAGCGCCTTCGCGCTGAGCACCGCGTTCAAACGGCACTTCGGGATCTCCCCGCGCGACCACCGGTTGGGCGTGACCGCCACTGAGCTATCGTCGGCCGGGTGACGCAGCAGTATCCGGTGCTCTGGCCGGTGCCGACCCGGTGGGCCGACAACGACCACTACGGGCACGTGAACAACGTGACCTACTACTCGTACTTCGACACCGCGGTCAACGCATGGTTGATGCACGCCACCGGAACCGACATCCGTGACCTGCCCGCGCTCGGCGTGGTCGCGCAGACCTCCTGCCAGTACCTCGGCTCGATCAGCTTCCCGGATCAGTTGCGGGTCGGCCTGCGCGTCTCCCGGCTCGGCCGCTCCAGCATCACCTACGACCTGGCCATCTTCCGCGAGGCCGACGGCGCGCTGGAACTGGCCGCCACCGGTGTCTTCGTGCACGTCTACGTGGACGCCGAGACCCGCAAGCCGGTCGAGATCCCGGAGGTCATCCGCACCGCCGCGGCGGAGCTCGTCACGGACTGACCGGCGGGCGCGTCACACGCGGCTGAGCAAGGTGAGCGGGTCCTCCAGGAATCCCGCGACAGTGGCCAGGAAGCGGGCGGCGAGTTCGCCGTCGACCATGCGATGGTCGAAGCTGACGCCCAGGGTGGTCACCCACCGGATCGCGATCTCGTCGCGCACCACCCACGGCCGCTTGCGAATCGAGCCGAGACACAGGATGGCGGCCTCGCCCGGATTGACCAGCGGGACTCCGGCGTCCACGCCGAAGACGCCGACGTTGGTGATGGTGAACGTGCCGCCGCGCAGCTCGGCGGGCGTCGCGCTGCCCGCGCGCGCGGTGTCGGCCAGCCAGCCGATCTCGCGGGTCAGGTCGCGCAGGCTCAGGGTCTGCGCCTCTTTGATGTTCGGTACCAGCAGCCCGCGCTCGGTGGCCACCGCGATACCCAGGTTGACGTAGTGCTTGGTGACGATTTCCTGAGCCGCTTCGTCCCAGCAGGCGTTCATGCCGGGGAAGTCGGCGAGCGCGGCGAGCGCCGCCTCGGCGACGAGCGGCAGCGGCGTCAAGGCCAGGCCCGCGAAGGATTTCGTACTGCGTAGATGATCGAGTAGTTCCATCGAGGCGGTGCAGTCCGCGGTGACGAACGTGCTGGCCTGCGGGATGGTGCGCGCGCTGGTCAGCATCGCCGCCGCGGTGCGTTTGCGGATGCCGCTGACCGGGGTGCGCTCCTCGCGGGCGGACGGGCGCGCTCCGGCGTCCGCGACGGCGGGCGCGGTGGCCGGACGCGGCTGCGAGACTGGCACCGCGCCGCGCACGTCCTCGACGGTGACCGCGCCGCCTGGGCCGGAACCCGCGATGAACCACAGGTCCAGGCCGAGTTCGCGAGCCAGTTTCCGCGCGGCGGGTGTCGCCGCCGCCCGCGGCGCGCCGAGTACGGTGCCCGGTGGCTGTTCGTGAACCTCCTCCACCAGGCTCTCCGTGCCGTCGTACCGTGCGACGGCGGGTGCCTCTGCCTGGCTGTCCGCGTGGTCGGTCCGTGAGACGGCGGGTGCCTCTGCCTGGCTGTCCGCGTGGTCGGTCCGCGAAACGCCCTGCGCCTCTGCCTGGCTGTCGGCGTCGTCGGACCGCGAAACGCCGGGCTGTGCGGGAGGACGCCGCCGAGACGTCGCCTCCGCCTCAGGGCCGTAGCCGACCAGGACCGACGTGCGCCCCGTGTCGCTCGGCGTCTCTTCCGCTCCGGCCGCCTGTATCCGAATGAGCGGCGACCCGACCGCGACGGTGTCGCCCGGCCGCGCCAGCAATTCGACCACGCGGCCCGCGAACGGCGACGGTAACGAGACGACCGCCTTGGCCGTCTCCACGTCGGCGATGGCCTGGTTCAGCTCGACCGTGTCGCCCTCGGCCACCGCCCACGACACCAGTTCGGCGTCGGTCAGCCCTTCGCCGAGGTCCGGCAGCCGGAATTCCAGCACGGACGCCGGAAGATCATGGCCGACCGAGTTTTCCACGCGGCACCTCTCACTACGGCGAGCCCGCCTCACGCGGCGAGGGAACGGTCGACCGCGTCGAGAATGCGGTCGGGGTCGGGCAGATGGTGCTTTTCGAGCTTAGCCGGGGGGTAGGGGACGTCGAATCCGCCGACGCGCAACACGGGCGCTTCCAGGTGATAGAAGCAGCGCTCGGTGACGCGGGCGGCGATCTCCGCGCCGAGCCCGGCGAATACCGGCGCCTCGTGCGTGACGATCAGCCGCCCGGTCTTCGCGACCGACTCCTCGACGGTGTCGAAGTCGATCGGCGAGAGGCTGCGCAGGTCGATCACCTCGAGTGCGTGTCCCTCCCGCGCGGCGATCTTCGCGGCCGTCAGCGCGGTCGCCACGGTCCCGCCGTAGGCGACGACGGTCGCGTCCGCGCCTGTCGTGCACACGCGCGCGCGATCCAGCGGCAGGCCGCCGTCGCGGTCGAGCGCGGCGAAATCGACGTCGGCCTTGTCCCAGTACCTGCGTTTGGGTTCGAAGAAGATCACCGGATCGTTCAGCGCGATCGCCGCGCGAATCATCGAGTACGCGTCGGCCGGGTTGCTCGGTGTCACGACGCGCAGCCCGGCGGTGTGCGCGAAATACGCCTCGGGTGATTCGGAGTGGTGCTCGACCGAACCGATGCCGCCGCCGAACGGGATGCGAATAGTCAACGGCGCGTTGACCTTTCCCTGGGTGCGGTAGTTGATCTTGGCCACGTGCGAGACGATCTGGTCGAACGCGGGATAGACGAATCCGTCGAACTGGATCTCGCACACCGGCCGGTAGCCGCGCAGCGCCATGCCGAAAGCCGTTCCGATGATGCCGGATTCGGCCAGCGGCGTATCGATGACGCGATTGTCGCCGAAGTCCTTCTGCAACGTGTCGGTCACCCGGAACACTCCGCCGAGGCGCCCGATGTCCTCCCCCATCAGCAAGACCTTCGGATCGTCCTCCAGCGCGCGGCGCAGGCCGGTGTTGAGCGCGGCGGCGAAGGTGGTGATCATCGCGGGACTCCTTCTCCTCGTGCGGAGGGCCCGCCGGGATCGCCGGCCAGGTACTCCGCGTACGCCCTCCGCTGTTCGGTGATCAGCGGATGCGGGGTGGTGTAGACGTGCTCGAACAGTTCGCTCGGCGCGGGATCGGGCATGTCGATGGTCGCGCGGCGCACCACTGCCGCCATCTCGTCCGACCGCTGGGCAACCCGCGTGCCGAACGCGTCGTCCCAGTGGCCCTCGCGCTCGAGCAACCTGCGGATACGGTCGATCGGATCGCGCCGCGCCCATTGCTCGGTCTCGGCGGCCGAACGGTAGCGGGTGGGATCGTCCGCCGTGGTGTGCGGACCCATCCGGTAGGTGAGCGCCTCGATGAACGACGGGCCGCCGCCGGTGCGCGCCCTGGCGATCGCCTGCCTGGTCACGGCGAGGACGGCGAGCACGTCGTTGCCGTCGACCTGCCTGCCCGGCATGCCGTAGCCGTACGCGCGGCGGGCGATCGGCGTCGCGCTCTGCACCCGCACCGGTGCGCTGATCGCCCACTGGTTGTTCTGGCAGAAGAACACCACGGGCGCGCTCCAGGTCGCGGCGAACCCGAGCGCTTCGGCCAGATCGCCCTGGCTGCTGGCGCCGTCGCCGAAGTAGGCGATGGTGGCTGTCTCCGCGCCGTCCATGTGCGCCGCGAACGCGTAGCCGGTGGCGTGCAGCCCTTGGGAGCCGACGACGATGTTGGGGTTGGTCATGTTCACCGCGTGCGGATCCCAGCAATGATGGGCGGCGCCGCGCCACAGCCGGGTGAGATCGGTGGGCGGCACGCCACGGCAGTAGGCGACCGCCGTTTCGCGGTAGCTGCAGAACACGTAGTCGTCGGGATGCAGCGCGTGCGCGGAGCCGACCTGGGCGGCCTCCTGCCCGAGCATGGGCGCCCACAGGCCGAGCTGACCTTGCCGTTGCAGCGCGGTGGCCTCGATGTCGATCCGACGGGCCACCACCATGTCCTCGTACAGCGCCCGCAGGTCGTCCGGCCCGATGTCGGCGACCAGCGCGGCGTGCTCGCGATCGAGGACGCGACGGCCGTCCGGCTGTACCAGTTGCACCGGATACTCGGATTTGCCCGGCATGAGTGATCGCCTCCTCGCCAGGTGTTCGACAGGTCGGATTGTGTCCTATCTCACAGCATCCACCCGAATGCGAACTGCGCAAGTGGTCGGCCGTCGGATGGGCAGAATGCTCAATTGCGACCCGCACGGTGGTGTCATACTGCGTGGTATGACCAGAGAAACCGCCGGTGTGAGCCTGGACGCCACCGACGCCAGGCTGTTATTGGAACTGGTCGCCAATCCCCGGGCGACAGGTGTCGAGCTGGCTACTCGGCTCGGCCTGTCCCGCAACACCGTGCAGGCTCGATTGTCCCGCTGGGAGGCCGGTGGCGTGCTGGGCAGCTTCGAGCGGCGCGTCGAGCCGCGCGCGCTCGGCTATCCGCTCGCGGCGTTCGTCGCGGTCGTCGTGGACCAGCACCGGCTGGATTCGGTGGTGGACGAACTGGCCGAGGTGCCCGAGGTGACCGAGGTGTGCGGCATGACCGGACTCACCGATCTCACCGTGCGGGTGGTCGCGCAGGACGCCGACGACCTGTATCGCATCGCCGGGCAGATCCTCAAGATCCCCGGCGTCGAGCGGACGAACATGGCGCTGGTGATGCGCGAGCTGGTCGGTCCGCGTACCGCCCCATTGCTCGACCGCTTGGCGAAATCGGGCTGAATATCCTTGACCTCGAGTGCGATCGAGGTTTCAGGATGGCGGCATGACGCATGACGGAATGACCGTGATCGATACCATCCGGCTGCCGCTCGACGGGGCGAACGAGTACATCGCGCAGTGGCGCGAGCGCGCCGGTAAGGTCAGCCGGGCACCGGGCTTCCGTTCCGCCCGTATGCACCGCGCGACCTCCGCCGACGCGCCGCTGCCGTTGGTCATGGTTGCGGAGTGGGACAGCGTCGCCGCCAGGGACGCGGCGCTGCGCGACTCCGCGTTCCGCGCGTCGGCCCGAGCCGCCGGTGCCAAGGCCGAGGTCGTCGGCAGCGAGTACCGGGTCGCCGCCGAATATCGCTCCGCTGTGCACTCGGACGGACCCGGCATCACCTTCGTCAACGTCTTCGAACTGCCCGCCGAACACTTCGAGGAATTCCTGGCCCACTGGCGAACCAGGGCCGAGCTGATGAGCGCGGCCCCCGGCTTCCGCGACAATCGCCTGCACCGTGCGCTCGACCCCGCCGCGCGGTACACGGCGGTGAACGTGGCGCACTGGGACAGCGCCGCCGCGTGGCGCAGCGCGACGGAGAATCCGGCGTTTCAGCGGCGGCTCGCCGCCGCGCCCGGGTTCGCCACCGCACACCCGCAGCTCTACGAGGTGGTCGCGGGCTTCCCGGCGGAAGACCGGTGATGTCCCGTTAGGGTGCGGGGATGGAGATTTCGGGCAAAGTTGCCATTGTCACGGGGGCGGGCGCGGGGATCGGGGCGGCATTGGCCGCCCGGCTCGTCGCCGCCGGTGCGCGCGTGGTGCTCGCCGACCTCGACGGTGCGAGCGCGGCGCGGGTCGCGGAGTCTCTCGGGGCGGACGCCGTCGCCGTCGGCGGGGACGTGGCCGACGAGGCGGTGATCCGCGCGTTGATCGAGCGCGCCGAGGCGCAGTTCGGGCCGGTCGACCTGTACTTCGCGAACGCGGGCATCGGCGGCGGCGCGGGTCTGGACAGCACCGACGAGCAATGGGCGGCGGCGCTCGAGGTCAACGTGATGGCCCACGTCCGCGCCGCGCGGCTGCTCGTCCCCGGCTGGCTGTCCCGTGGTGGTGGTTATTTCGTCGGCACGGCGTCGGCGGCAGGGCTGCTCACCCAGCTCGGCTCGGCCCCCTACGCGGTGTCCAAGCACGCGGCCGTCGGTTTCGCGGAATGGCTGTCGGTCACCTACGGCGACCGCGGAGTGCGGGTGAGCTGCGTGTGCCCGATGGGTGTGGATACGCGGCTGCTGCGCGGCGGCCTCGTTCCGCCGGAGCACGCCGCCGAGGCGGAACTCGCGGTGAAGGCCGTCACCAGCGCGGGCGAGGTGCTGTCCCCGGAGGAGGTCGCCGAGATCGTGCTCGCCGGGGTGACCGACGAGCACTTCCTGATCCTGCCCCACCCCGAGGTGCTGAAGATGTACCGCCACAAGGGCTCCGACTACGACCGCTGGATCGACGGCATGCGGCGCTTCCAGGCCGCGCTCCAGGCCTGAGCAGCTGCCTCGCCTTCGCTCGGCCCGGTGCGGGCTGTGGACGGACTGCGTCCGGCTGCGCCTTTTGTGCAGCTGCCTCGCCTTCGCTCGGCCCGGTGCGGGCTGTGGACGGACTGCGTCCGGCTGCGCCTTCTGAGCAGCTGCCTCGCCTTCGCTCGGCCCGGCGACTAACGCAGCACTTTGCGCACCACGAGTCCCGCGAGTAAAGCCCAGAAGGCGGCGCCGATCCCCGCGAAGCCGACGCCGGAGGCGGCGATCAGGAACGTCACCACGGCGGCTTCGCGGTGTTCGGAGCGCAGCGCCGCGCCGAGGGCCGCGCCCAGGGTCGCCAGCAGGGCCAGGCCGGCCACTGTTTCCAGGGTTCCGGCCGGGGCGGTCGCGATCAGCGTGACCACGGCGGCCGAGCCCAGCGCGAGCAGCAGGTACATCGCGCCCGCCGTGAATGCCGCGATCCAGCGCCGCTTCGGGTCCGGATGCGCCGCGGGGGCCGCCGCGAGCGCGGCGCTGATGGCGGCGAGATTGATCGTGTGCCCGCCCGCGGGCGCTCCCACGACGGTGCCGAGACCGGTGACCGTCATCGCCGCGCGCCATGGAACCCGGTAGTCGAACGAGGCCAGCACCGCGGTGCCAGGGATGTTCTGCGAGGCCATGGTGACGATGTAGAGCGGGATCGCGACGCCGATCAGCGCCTGCCAGCTCCAGTGCGGCAGCGTCAGTTCCAGTCGCGGAGCCATCGCGCCGACGTCGAGATGACGGTGCTGCACGACGATGCTCACGCCGGCGGCTACCGCCGCGGTGACAAAGGCCGCGATCACCGCCCAACGCTGGGCATATCGTTGCAGCACGAGCCAGACCAGGATCACCGGCGCCACCACCGCCGGACTCGTCTGCACCGCCCGCACCGGCGCCAGGCACAGCGGCAGCAGAACTCCGGCCAGCATGGCCTGCGCTATCTCCACCGGGATCGCCGCGACCAGGGTGCCCAGCCGCTGCCAGAGTCCGGTGACGACGATCAGCACCCCCGTCACCACGAACGCTCCGATCGCGGCGGGCCAGCCTCCCGCCACCGCGCCCGTCCCGGCCAGCAGCGCCGCGCCCGGTGTGGACCAGGCCAGCGTGATCGGCATGCGGTAGCGGTAGCTCAGCGCCATCATGCCGATCGCCTGGGTGACGCACAGCGCCAGCAGACCCGACGCGGCCTGCGCGGAGCTCGCCCCGACCGCGGTCGATCCGCTCAGCACCACGGCGAACGAGCTGGTGAATCCGACCAGGGCCGTCACCACGCCCGCGCCGAGTGGCGGCGCCAGCCCCGCTCCCGCCCGTTCGGGTTCCCGCGTCGCGGTGGTCTCGGTGGTGGGTACGTTCGACACCGGTCGGATATTGCCGCTGGTCACGGACGCGTGTCGCCTGCCAGTGCCCCGAAACTGGACTGAACTCGAGCCGGTGTGCGGCACGGGCGAGAGTGTTCGGCGACATCGGCACATTCGGGTGCGTAGGGTGGGGAGTCGGTGCGCGAGGACGCGATTCGGGACGAGGAGCTGAGTTGAGCGCGGTACTGATCTCACCGGAGGAGCTTCGGGAAGCGTTGCCGGACAAGCGGCTTCGCCTACTGGATGTGCGATGGGCGCTGGGCGATCCGGACGGGCCGCAGCACTATCTCGCCGGCCACGTTCCCGGCGCGGTGTTCGTCGACCTGGAAACCGAGCTGGCCGCGCCGCCGTCACCCGCGCGCGGCAGGCATCCGCTGCCGGAGCCCGCGCAACTGGAGAAGTGCGCGCGCAGCTGGGGCCTGTGCGAGGGCGACCCCGTGGTGGTCTACGACGCCACCGGCGGCATGGCCGCCGCGCGCGCCTGGTGGCTGCTGCGCTGGGCGGGTGTCGCGGACGTGCGCATCCTCGACGGCGGGCTGCCCGCCTGGATCGACGCGGGCGGGTCCGTCGCGACCGGCGCGGAACCCGACCCCGAGCCGGGCGATGTCGAAGTGCGTCCCGGTCACCTGCCCGTGATCGACGCCGACGCGGCGGCCCGCTGGAAGGGCGTGCTGCTGGACGCCAGGGCCAGCGAGCGCTTCCGCGGCGACGTGGAGCCGATCGACCCCCGCGCCGGGCACATCCCCGGCGCGCTGAGCGCTCCAACCGCCGACAACCTCGACGCGGACGGGCGCTTCCGCGCCGTCGCGGAACTGCGCGACCGCTTCGCCGATTTCGGATCCGGGCCGGTGGCCGTGTACTGCGGTTCCGGTGTGACAGCGGCGCACCAGGTCGCCGCGCTCGCCATCGCGGGCGTGGAGGCGGCCTTGTATCCCGGGTCGTGGTCGCAGTGGTCGAACGATCCGAAACGGCCGGTCGCGACCGGTAACTGACGCCTTACAGCCAGGCCCGGGCCAGGAGATCGTCGTCGACGACCTCGCTCGCCCGGGGCGGGAACCGGGTGGCCGCGATCGACTCGATATGCGATCCGTCGTGCCCGATCACCCACGAGCCGCCGCGCTCCTCGCATTCGGCGATCTTCGCGAAGGTGGTGAGCAGGAACGTGATCGCCTCGCGCGGGTCGGTGGTGCGGGCCAGCCGCTGGGATTCACCTGGGCGCGACAGGTCAAGCCACACCCCGCACTGCCCGTCGAGCCGCATGCCGACGATCTTGTCGGCATGCACGAAGGTGAATTTGCGCCGTTCCCACGTGGTCGTCGGTGTGAAGCTCTGCTCGAGAACCTGGAGCAGAATCGTCATGCTGCTTCCTCCGCTTCCTTGACACCAAGCTGCGGTTGTTCTGCGATGACCTGCGGATATTCCAGTATGTGCCGGTTGGGCGCAGAAATCCACAACGGTCCGGGCACGGTGTGCGCGGCCGTGTCGTACCCGCCTGCTTGGATGGGGTGATGCTGCACGGACTGTGGTCGCCGGGTGCCGGGTTGCTGCTCTGGCACGACTCGCCGGTCGCCGCGACGTCCGCCGAGCTTCCGGATCCGCTGGGCAGCGTGCTGCGCGCGTCGAAGTTCCGGCACCGGGCCGAGGTCCTGGTCGTCGAGCACGGGATCGCCGGGACCGAGCAGGTCCGCGCGCACGCGCTGGCCCCGGTCGCGGCAGCGGAGGCCCTCCGGCAGCGGTTGCCCGCCGACCTGGTGGCGGGGGATCTGCGGTATCTGGCGCATGTCGCGGGCGGCGTCGAACGCTGGGTGCGCGCCGGGCGTGTCGTGCCGGACCTGCGCAGGGAGGACGGCCAGTGGTGGGTGCGCTGGCGGCTGGTCGGCGGGGAGCGGCAGCGGGCTTGGCTGGCCGAGCTGGCGGTCGCCATGCCGGAGGCGCTGCGGGTGGCCGGGCGTCCGGCAGCGCTGCTCGAGGACCTGGTCACCGAACTCACCGACCCGATCGCGCGGTCACTGGCCGACCTGCCGGACTCGCCGCATCCCCTGGTGGCCGCCCTGGTCGGCGACATTCCGCTGGACAACGGCAGCTATCAGGTCGCCGAGGTGCTCGAGGGCTGGCGGGCCAGCCTGACCGGTGACGAGCCGGAACTGGTGCTGCGTCTGCTGGAACCGGATGGCGAACTCGGTCTCGCCGACGCGTCGGTGGCGTTGTGGCGGCTGGAGGTGTGCCTGCGGCTCACCGGTGAGGCGCCCAGAACCGTTCCGCTGCACGAGGACCCGAATCTGGTCCGGATCGCGGTGGACAAGCTCGGCGCGGCCAAGCGGGCATATCCGAGGCTGCGTGACCTGCCGAGCGATCCGCGCAGCATGGATCTGCTGTTGCCCACCGAAGTGGTGCTCGACCTGGTCGCGCACGGCGTGCACGCCCTGCATGCGGTGGGGGTCCAACTGCTGCTCCCGCGCGCCTGGAGTGTCGCCGAGCCGAGCATGCGGTTGCGGGTGGAGAGCGCGGTGCCCGCCGCGGAGAGCACGGTCGGTCTGCCCGGCCTGGTGTCCTACCGCTGGGAACTCGCGCTCGGCGGCATGGTGCTGACCACGGCCGAGATGGAACGCCTGGTGCGCGCCAAATCCGATCTCGTCGAGTTGCGCGGTCAATGGGTGCAGGCCGATCACAAGGCGCTGGTCGCCGCGGCCAAGTACGTCGCCGCGCACGCCGACGACTCGCCGATCACCTTCGCGGACATGCTCGGCGAGATCGCGGTCTCCCGGGTGCCCCAGGTGCCGATCACCGAGGTCACCGCCTCGGGATGGGCGGGGGACCTGCTCGACCGCGCGCGGCAGCCGGAAGCGGTCGCCGCGCCCGTCGGGTTGAAGGCCGAGCTGCGCCCCTACCAGGAACGCGGCTTGGCCTGGCTGGCGACCATGAGCCGGATGAATTGCGGGGCGATCCTGGCCGACGACATGGGACTCGGCAAGACCGTCCAGGTGCTCGCCCTGCTGGTGCACGAGTGCGAGAACGCGACGTCCGAGCCGGCGCCGCCGGGCCCGACCTTGCTGGTGTGCCCGATGTCGGTGGTCGGCAACTGGCAGCGCGAGGCGGAGCGGTTCGCACCCGACCTGCGGGTGTGGGTGCATCACGGCGCGGGCCGGCGGGTGGGCGCCGAACTCGACGAGACGGTCGCCGCCGCGGATCTGGTGATCACCACCTACGCTCTGCTGGCGCGCGACGCCGGGGAACTCGGCAGACAGCACTGGGACCGCGTCGTACTGGACGAAGCGCAGCACATCAAGAACGCGGGGACGCGGCAGGCGCGGGCGGCGCGGTCGCTGCGCGCGCGACATCGATTGGCGCTCACCGGCACGCCGGTGGAGAACCGGTTGGAAGAGCTGCGTTCCATCATGGATTTCGCGGTGCCGAAAGTGCTCGGCAGTCCGCAGTCCTTCCGCGCCCGCTTCGCGGTGCCCATCGAACGCGAGCGCGACCAGAACGCGATCAGTCGCCTGCGCTGGCTGACCCAGCCGTTCGTGCTGCGCCGGGTGAAGACCGACCCCACGGTGATCAGCGACCTGCCCGAGAAGCTGGAGATGACCGTGCGGGCCAACCTCACCGTCGAGCAGGCCTCGCTGTACCAGGCGGTCGTGGACGACATGCTGGCCAAGATCAAGGACGCGAAGGGCATGGCGCGCAAAGGCGCCGTGCTCGGTGCGCTCACCCGGCTCAAGCAGGTGTGCAACCATCCCGCGCATTTCCTGGGCGACGGGTCGAGTGTGCTGCACCGAGGGGCACATCGCTCCGGCAAGCTCGCCCTCGTCGAGGACGTGGTGGACGCGGTGCTGGCCGATGGTGAGAAGGCGCTGCTGTTCACCCAATTCCGGGAATTCGGCGAGCTGGTCGCGCCCTATCTGGCCGAGCGGTTCGGCGCGGCGATCCCGTTCCTGCACGGCGGCGTGCCGAAGAAGAAGCGCGACGCGATGGTGACCGGCTTCCAGGCGCCGGACGGACCGCCGCTGATGTTGTTGTCGCTCAAGGCGGGTGGTACCGGGCTCAATCTCACCGCTGCCAATCACGTGGTCCACCTGGATCGCTGGTGGAATCCCGCGGTGGAGAACCAGGCCACCGACCGCGCCTTCCGGATCGGCCAGCAGCGCAACGTGCAGGTGCGCAAGCTGGTGTGCGTGGACACGATCGAGGAGCGGATCGACGAGATGATCAACGGCAAGCGGCAGCTCGCCGATCTGGCCGTCGGCGCGGGGGAGAACTGGATCACCGAACTGAGCACCGACGAATTGCGCGACTTGTTCGCCCTGGGTGCGGCGGCGGTGGGCGAATGAGTCCGTTCATCGACTACTCCGAGTACGGGAAGAAGCTGCCGGTGCGCGGCGGAGTGGAAGCCCGCAGCAGACGAGGCGGTTTCGGGCGCACCTGGTGGGGCAGGGCGCTGGTGGAATCGGTCGAGCGAATGGCGGAGCCGGGGCGGCTGGCGCGCGGTCGCAACTACGCCCGATCCGGCCAGGTGGTGAACTACCGGATCGAGCCGGGCGCGGTGACGGCGGAAGTGCAAGGCAGCCAACCGCGTCCGTTCACGGCGGTGTTCACCGTGCGCCCGGTGCGCGAGGACGAACTCGAATTGCTCATCGAAACCATTCGCTCGGCGCCGGGCATGCTCGCCGAGATCGCCTCGGGGGCGTTGCCCACCGGGCTGGGGCCGCTGCTGCTGCCGAGCACCGCGGCGGACCTGGATTTCACCTGCAGCTGCCCGGACCCGGGCTGGCCGTGCAAGCACGTGGCGGCGGTCTGCTACCTGCTGGCCGAGCGGCTCGACGAACACCCGCGTGAGATCCTGACCCTGCGCGGACTCGACCTGGACACGCTGATCGGGGGCATCGAGCGCGAGCCGAGACCCACCGTTTCCGACGATCCGTACGGTGAGCGCGTTTCGCTGCCGGACTTGCCCGCGGTCGAATTCCGGGCGGCGCCGGAGGATTTGGATCCGCTGCTGCTCCGTAAGGCGCTGCGGATGACTTCGGCGGACGAGACGGTCGCCGCGACCGGTCTGCGCGATCTCACCGCGCTCTATCGGCGGTTCGACCGCTGACGTTGGTTGGCACCCAGCATCGGGGCTGTCGGTTACCGCCGGTCTGTCGGGGCGGGATCGATACCGGCGGAGCGAAGGGACCGGAGACTTCCCGACGCCGGGTGCCGTTATTCAGTGTCGCGCCGCTCAACCCCGCGCGGAACTGCCCCAGCCACGCCCGGATGCTGCCCTTGCACCGCACTTGCCGCATCTCTCCCGGCGTGGCCCGATCGTCGCGGCTGGTCTCGCTTCGTCCAGAAAAGGCCGCCCACCTGCGTGAATCTTCTGTTATAGGCTGACAGCGTGGCAGGAAAGAGCCCAGCGGCCGGGTCGCCCCGCGACGACCTCGGTACTCCGGTGGATCTCCGCACACCCCCGCGCCGGGTGGTGTCGCTCGTTCCGTCGCTGACCGAGGCGGTGGCGCGCACTTGTCCGGAAGTCCTCGTCGCCGCCACGCAATGGTGCACGCACCCAGCCGATCTCGCGGTCGAGCGCGTCCGGGGGACCAAGAACCCGGATGTCCGCCGGATCGTCGAACTCGCCCCCGACCTGGTGCTGTGCAACAAGGAGGAGAACCGCCGCCTCGACGTAGAACGCCTGCGCGCGGCGGGAATTCCGGTGTGGGTTACCGAGATAGAGACCGTCGACGAGGCCATGGCCTCCCTGACCCGGCTCTGCGTGGAGGCGCTCGGCGTCGACTCGCCCGCCTGGCTCACCGAGGCCCGATCCGTTTGGGCCGCACCACCGCCCGAGCCGGCGCGCGCCGCCGTCATCCCGGTCTGGCGCGACCCGTGGATGGTGGTCGGACGGAACACCTTCACCGGCGACATCGCTCGCCGTTTGGGCCTGCGGCTGGTGCATGCCGATCGCCCCGACCGCTATCCGCGCGTCACGCAGGCCGAATTGATCGAAGGCGTCGACCTCGCGGTGCTTCCCGACGAACCCTATGTCTTCACCGAAACCGATGGGCCAGAAGCGTTTCCGGACATCCCGGTCGCGCTGGTGGAAGGCCGCGCCCTCACCTGGTATGGGCCCTCATTGGCAACTGCCCGCGATACCCTCACCGCGCAACTGGCTCGGGCGGCTCAACCCAATTCGTAGTCGAACCAGATGTGGTGCGTGCCGTCGGCGTCCACGTGCAGTCCGCCCGTGCCCGTGATGCCCGCGAGTTCACCGGTGCCGCTGGCGGGCACGATCACGCAGAACTCGTTCGCGCGGTCGGCGCGGCGGGCATCGACAACCGGCTCAGTCGGCGATCCGGTACACCCGCTGCGCGGTGGTCCGGAAGACCTGCTCGAGTTCGGTTGGACCGCCGCCGTGGCCGGTGACGGCGGTCGCGATCGCCTCGATGCTGTTCGCGATGCTGGTGACCGGCTTGTCCACCGGGAAGTTCGACCCCCAGATGAGACGGTCCGCGCCGAAGACGTCCACGGCGTGTTCGACCAGCGGACCGATCCGGTCGAGCAGCTGCGGCACCGGCGTCGGCGTGCCGCGCGGCGGGATCGGATGGCCGAGGATCGGCATCATCAGCCCGCTCACCTTCGCGACCACGTTCGGGCGCGCGGCCAGTGCGGCGAGATCGTCGCGCCACCGCACCAGCAACTGCCTGCGCAGCCCGGGATTGGCGCCGGTGTGCTTGCCCACCGCCCCGAAGATCCCCGCGGGCGTGCCGAGGTGGTTCAGCACGATCGGCACTTCGGGATAGCGTTCGGCCAGCGCGGTGACGTCGGGAATGGCATGCGAGTACACCCAGGCTTCGAACGACAGGCCGCGCTCGGCCAGCCGCGCGAAGCCGTCCAGGAATTCCTTGGTCGCGAGCTTGCCGGGCGCGTCGGTGAACGACCGCACACCGGGATCGGGATGGTGGGCGACCATGGTGCGGATACCGCGCAGTAGCGGCGAGGCGGCCGCGTGCGCGTCGAGGAGCTCCCCGAACCGGGGGTCGGCCGGATCGCCGCCCGCGAGGATCGCGCCGAGCCGTGGCGCCGCTTCCAGCGGCAGCCCGGCCACCCAGGCGGTCTCCCCGGCCTTCCCGAGCGGTCCCGGTTGCGACCATTCGACTTCGATGTGCGCGACCACCTCCACCGGCGCGTTCCCGGCGTCGGCGCGGTAGTCGAACGGAAGGTAGGGCCGCAGGTAGGCGACGGGGTCACCGACGAATTCCCGGTCCCGGCGCGGCGCGAGACGCTTCGCGGCGTCCACCGGGACCGGCAACAGCCGGAACAGCTTCGCCAGGGCGCTGAAATCCCGGGGTGTGCCGAACGGATCCCACTGGTGGATGTGTGCGTCGATGATCCGGATTCCCGAGAGGTCCATGTCTGCCGTCCCCAACCGCGCCGAAGGTTTGCTCGGCGATTGTCACATGCCCGGCGCGCGGTGAGTTCGGAATCCGCGCCCGCCGAGTCGGCACGGCGGGTTCCGCCGGATCCGCGGGCGAACCCGGTCCGCGAGCGCGAACCGGGCCACCCGGGCATACGGCTGCTCGAAACCCGCGCGAGCGACCGGCTCAACACGGCGCGCAAAAGACTCACACGTTGCGGCGGTACTGACCTCCGACGGTGAAGAACGTTTCGGTGATCTGCTGCAACGTGCACACGCGGGCGGCGTCCATCAGCACCTCGAAAATGTTGTCGTCGGTGCGGGCGACCGCTTCGAGCCGGGCGAGTGCGGCATGGGCGGCGTCCCGGTTGCGCTGCTGGAACTCACGCACCCGGCGTAGCTGCGACTGCTTCTCCGCTTCGGTGCCGCGCGCCAGTTCCAGCTCCCGGTGCGGCTCCTCGTGGGAGTTGCGGAAGGTGTTCACCCCGATGATGGGCAGCGACCCGTCGTGCTTGCGCTGTTCGTAGCGCATCGACTCGTCCTGGATCTTGCCGCGCTGATAACCGGTTTCCATCGCGCCGAGCACGCCGCCGCGTTCGCTGATCCGCTCGAACTCGGTGAGCACCGCCTCCTCGACCAGATCGGTGAGCTCATCGATGAGGAAGCTGCCCTGTAGCGGGTTCTCGTTCATCGCGACGCCCCACTCCCGGTTGATGATCAGCTGGATGGCCAGCGCGCGCCGCACCGATTCCTCGGTCGGGGTGGTGACCGCCTCGTCGTAGGCGTTGGTGTGCAGGCTGTTGCAGTTGTCGTAAATCGCGATGAGCGCCTGCAACGTGGTGCGGATGTCGTTGAAGTTCATCTCCTGCGCGTGCAGCGACCGGCCGGAGGTCTGGATGTGGTACTTCAGCTTCTGCGACCGCTCGTTGGCGCCGTAACGGTCCCGCATGGCCACGGCCCAGATGCGGCGGGCCACCCGGCCGATCACCGAATACTCCGGATCCATCCCGTTGGAGAAGAAGAAGGACAGGTTCGGCGCGAAGTCATCGATATGCATGCCGCGCGCGAGATATGCCTCCACATAGGTGAATCCGTTCGCCAGGGTGAAGGCCAGCTGGCTGATCGGGTTCGCGCCCGCCTCGGCGATGTGGTAGCCGGAGATCGACACCGAGTAGAAATTGCGTACGCCGTTGCGTACGAACCATTCCTGGATGTCGGCCATCATGCGCAGGCTGAATTCGGTGGAGAAGATGCAGGTGTTCTGGCCTTGGTCCTCCTTGAGGATGTCGGCCTGCACTGTGCCGCGCACCGTGGCCAGCGTGCGGGCTCGCAGGTCGGCCGCTTCGGTGTCGGTCGGCGGGCGTCCCTGCTCCGCGGTGAAGCGTTCCAGCGCCTGATCGATCGCGGTGTTGAGGAAGTAGGCCAGGATGGTCGGCGCCGGACCGTTGATCGTCATCGAGACCGAGGTGGTCGGCGCGGTCAGGTCGAAACTGTCGTAGAGCACTTCCATGTCGTCGAGCGAGGCGATCGACACGCCGGAGGTGCCGACCTTGCCGTAGATATCGGGCCGCTCGGCGGGATCGTGCCCGTAGAGTGTGACCGAATCGAACGCCGTGGACAGCCTTTTCGCGTCGGAGTGCTCGCTGAGCACCTTGAACCGGCGGTTGGTGCGGAACGGATCGCCCTCACCCGCGAACATCCGGGCCGGGTCCTCGTTGTCGCGTTTGAACGGGAACACTCCGGCGGTGAAGGGGAAGCGCCCCGGCAGATGCTCGGCGCGCAGGAAACGCAGCAGCTCACCGTGATCGGTGAAGCGGGGCAGGGCGACGCGCGGAATCGAGTTGCCCGACAGGGTCTCCCGGCGCAGCGGAGTGTGTATCTCCCGGTCCCGCACCCGGACCACCTGTTCTTCCCCGCGGTAGGACTCGGCGAGGGCGGGCCACTCGGCCAGCAGTGCGGCGTTCGCGGGGGTGAGGTCGGCGCGGGCGCGTTCGGTCAGTTCGGCCACGGCGGTGTCGTCCGGCAGTTCGAGCGCCACCTGCTCGAGTCGTTGCAGCCGTTGCGCGGCGACGACCTGCGCGGCGGTCTCGGCGTGGTAGTCGCGCACGGTCTCGGCGATCTCGGCCAGGTAGCGCACCCGTGCGGGCGGGATGAGCTGGGCGAACCTGGTGGACGCGCGGGTGTCCACCCGGGGCAGCGCGCCGGGCTCCAGCCGCAGGCCGTGGTTCGCGAGCAGGCCGGTCAGGTGCTGGTAGAGCGCCGTCACCCCGTCGTCGTTGAACGTCGCCGCGCTGGTGCCGAAGACCGGCATGTCCTGCGGCGCGGCGTGGAACTCCTCGCGGTTGCGGATCAGCTGCCTGGCCACGTCCCGCAGCGCGTCCGCGGCCCCGCGGCGCTCGAACTTGTTGATCGCCACCACGTCCGCGTAGTCCAGCATGTCGATCTTCTCCAGCTGGGAGGCGGCGCCGAACTCGGGCGTCATCACGTACATCGACACGTCGACGTGGTCGATCACCGCGGCGTCGCCCTGGCCGATGCCGGGCGTTTCGAGGATCACCAGGTCGTATCCCGCTGCCTTGCAGGCGGCCACGATGAGCTCGATGTTGTCGGGCAGTTCGTGTCCGCCGCGGGTGGCCAGCGACCGGAAGAAGACGTGTTCGCCGTCGAGGGCGTTCATGCGGATGCGGTCGCCGAGCAGCGCGCCGCCCCCGCGCCGCCGGGTCGGGTCGACCGCGAGGATCGCGACCCGCACCTTGTCCTGCTGGTCCGAGCGCAGCCTGCGCACCAATTCGTCGGTGAGCGAGGACTTTCCGGAGCCGCCCGTCCCGGTGATGCCGAGCACCGGCACGGTTCGCGCCGCCGCGGTCTCGGCCAGTTTCCGCCGGTCGGCCTCCGGCAGCGCGTCCGCTTGCAGACAGGTGATGACGCGCGCGAGTGAGGCGCGCTCGCCCGCGAGCACCGCGTCGAGCACCGGCGGCTCGGCCGCGAGGTCGACGTCGCAGGCGCGGATGAGCTGATTGATCATGCCGGGCAGGCCGAGTCGCTGTCCGTCCTCGGGGGAGAAGATGGTCACGCCGGACGCGGCCAGTCGGGCGATCTCCTCCGCCACGATCACGCCACCGCCACCGCCGAAGATCCGCACGTGCTCGGCTCCGGCTTTCCGCAGGGCGTCCGCGAGATATTCGAAGTACTCGACGTGGCCGCCCTGATAGGAGCTGACCGCGACGCCTTGGGCGTCTTCGGTGAGCACGGCGTCGACCACCTCGCTGACCGAGCGGTTGTGACCGAGATGGATCACCTCCGCCCCTTGGCTCTGCAGGATGCGGCGCATGATGTTGATCGCCGCGTCGTGCCCGTCGAACAGGGCCGCCGAGGTGACGAAGCGAACGGGATGGGTGGGCGTGTAGAGCGCGCTGCTGTCGGCCACTGGGATTCCTCCGGGGATTCCATTGTCGCCCGATACTAGGACGTCAAACTAATTCTACGGTGACTGCGATCACACCGCCAGCCGATGGCGGCGGGTCGTGCGCGCTCGGTTTCATCGAACGACGGGCCCTGCGCCGACCGGTTCGCGCGGCAGATCGTGTTGTCATGGCGGCGGACTCGGACATACTGGGCGCATGGTGAGCGACGGCAAAGCGGAAGCCGCGATCGGACGGCTGGTCGCCGACGGCGTGCTGACTCGCGACCAGGCCGACGCGGTGCTCGCGGCGCTGGCCGTCGAGCGGGCCGCGGCGACCGCGCGCGGGAAGGTGCTCGCCGAGATCGCCGCGTACGTCGGCGCCGGTCTGGTGTTCGGCGGGATCGCCCTGGTGGCGGCCTCGTCCTGGGACGCGCTCGACCGGCCGGTCCGGGTCGGCGTGCTCGCTGTCGTGGCGGCCGGCCTGCTGCTCGGCGGAGTAGTGCTCGCAGGGGCGCCGTCCGGCCGCAGGAGCGCGCTGAGCGCCCGCGACAGGTTGGCGGCCGCGCTGTTCGCGCTGGGCTCGGTCGCGCTGGCCGGATCCGTCGGCACCGCGCTCGACGCAGCCGATGCCGCTTGGGTTTTCGCGTGCGCGGCGGGGGCGGGGATCGCGGTACTCGGTTATCTCGCGCTGCCCTCCGTTCTCGGCATGCTCGTCTGCGCCAGCTTCGTGCCCGCGGCCGTCGCGGGGATGTTGACCGAAGTGTTCGGTCTCGACGACACGTGGGCCTGCGTGGCGGTGTTGCTGCTCGGTGCGGGGTGGTTCGCGCTGACCAGGATCGGCGCCCTGGTCGATATCCGGGTCGGATACCTGATCGCGATCGTCACCTCCGTCGCGGCCGCGCAGAGCCTCGATATCGACGGTCGGACTTGGGCCTACTGGATCACCGCGCTGATTGCGGTGGTCTGCTTCGCGTTGTACGCGACCCAGCGCTCGGCCGTGCTCGTCATCGGGGGTGGTGTGGCCATCGCGGTGGCGGCGGGGGAGGCGGTCTCGGAATGGACCGGTGACTCGCTCGGCGCCGCGGCGGTGGTGGTGGCGATCGGCGCGATCACGCTCGCGGTGGGCGCGTTCCGGTTGGCGCGGCCACGGCGGGAAAAGGAAGCCGACCCGGCCGTTCCGGTATCTCAGGCGTAGGCCATCCGCGCGGTGGGGAAGAAGCCGAAAGGCTGCGCCTCCCGCGCCGGTCGTCCGTCGACACGTGGGATGAATCACATCACGCCCGACGCTCGGCCAATACTTGGACGTCCAACTATAGGATGACCGCATACCGCTCCGCGGTGTCCCGATCGCTACGAGAACAGGACTGGCATGGTTCGCGAACTCACCCATTTCATCGGCGGACAGCATGTGCCGGGCACGTCCGGCAACTTCGGCGACGTCTTCGATCCCAACCGCGGCCGGGTGCAGGCGCGGGTGCCGCTGGCGAGCAAGTCCGAGGTCGAGGCGGCCATCGCGAACGCCGAGGCGGCGCAGCCGCAATGGGCCGCGTTCAACCCGCAGAAGCGGGCGCGTGTGCTGATGAAGTTCCTGACCCTGGTGCAAGACGAGATGGACTCGCTGGCCGCCCTGCTGTCGTCCGAGCACGGCAAGACCATCGCCGACGCGAAGGGCGACATCCAGCGCGGCCTGGAGGTCATCGAGTTCGCCACCGGCATCCCGCACCTGCTCAAAGGCGAATACACCGAGGGCGCGGGCACCGGCATCGACGTCTACTCGATGCGTCAGCCGCTCGGCGTCGTCGCGGGCATCACCCCGTTCAATTTCCCGGCCATGATCCCGCTGTGGAAGGCCGGTCCCGCGCTGGCCACCGGCAACGCGTTCGTGCTCAAGCCCTCCGAGCGCGACCCCTCGGTGCCGCTGCGGCTGGCCGAGCTGTTCCTCGAGGCCGGTCTGCCCGCCGGTGTGTTCAACGTGGTCAACGGCGACAAGGAAGCCGTCGACACGCTGCTGCACGATCCGCGCATCAAGGCCGTCGGCTTCGTCGGCTCCACCCCCATCGCGCAGTACATCTACGAGACCGCCACCGCGAACGGCAAGCGCGCCCAGTGCTTCGGCGGCGCGAAGAACCACGCGATCGTCATGCCGGACGCCGACCTCGACGACGTGGCCGATCAGCTGATCGGCGCGGGCTACGGGTCCGCGGGCGAGCGCTGCATGGCCATCTCGGTGGCCGTCCCGGTCGGCGAGGAGACCGCCGATCGCCTGGTGGCCAAGCTGACCGAGCGGGTGCACAAGCTCAACGTCGGCCGCTCCGACGATCCCGGCGCCGACTACGGCCCGCTGGTCGGTCAGGACGGCGTGAACCGGGTGAACAACTACGTCCAGATCGGCATCGATGAGGGTGCCGAACTGGTGGTGGACGGCCGCGGCCTGGTCGTGGAGGGCGCCGAGAACGGCTACTTCGTCGGTGCGACGCTGTTCGACAAGGTGACCCCGGAGATGCGGATCTACCGCGAGGAAATCTTCGGCCCGGTGCTCAGCGTGGTCCGCGCCAAGGACTACGAGGAGGGGCTGCGGCTGGCCAACGAGCACGAGTACGGCAACGGCGTCGCGATCTTCACCCGGGACGGCGACACCGCGCGCGACTTCGCCGCGCGCGTGCAGGTCGGCATGGTCGGCATCAACGTGCCGATCCCGGTGCCGATCGCGTACTACACCTTCGGCGGCTGGAAGCGTTCCGGCTTCGGCGACCTGAACCAGCACGGTCCGGATTCGATCCGCTTCTACACCAAGACCAAGACGGTGACGCAGCGCTGGCCCGCGGGCCTGAAGGAGAGCAACGCGTTCGTCATCCCGACGATGGACTGACGCGGATGTTCGCACTCGACGACGACGAGAAGGCGATCCGCGACACCGCGCGCGGCTTCGCCGACGAATTCCTCGCCCCGAACGCGCTGGAATGGGACGAGCAGAAGCATTTTCCGGTGGACGTGCTGCGCAAGGCGGGGCCGCTGGGCCTCGGCGGTATCTACGTGCGCGAGGACGTGGGCGGTTCGGGCCTGCGCAGGCTCGACGCCGTGCGCATCTTCGAGCAGCTGGCCACCGGCTGCCCGGCCATCGCCGCCTACATCTCCATCCACAACATGGCGACGTGGATGATCGACCGTTACGGCGACGACGAACAGCGCCACCGCTGGCTGCCCCGGCTGACCGCGATGGAACTGCTGGCCAGCTACGCGCTCACCGAGCCGGGCGTTGGCTCCGACGCGGCGGCGTTGAGCACCAAGGCCGTGCGCGACGGTGACGACTACGTCTTCAACGGCGCCAAGCAGTTCATCTCCGGCGCGGGCGCCACGGACGTCTACGTCGTCATGGCGCGGACCAGTGACGCGGGAGCGCGCGGGATATCGGCGTTCATCGTGCCCGCCGACACTCCCGGCATCTCCGTCGGAGCCAACGAAAAGAAGATGGGCTGGAACGCGCAGCCGACCCGTCAGGTGATCTTCTCCGACGCCAGGGTCCCGGCCGCCAACCGGCTCGGCGCGGAGGGCGACGGCTTCCGCATCGCGATGAACGGGCTCAACGGCGGCAGGCTCAACATCGCCGCGTGCTCGGTCGGCGGCGCGCAGGCGGCGCTGGACAAGACAGTGCCGTATCTCGCCGAGCGGCACGCGTTCGGCAAGCCGCTGCTGCGGAATCCGGCGCTGCAATTCGAACTCGCCGATATGCGCATCGAATTGGAGGCCGCCCGCACGCTGCTGTGGCGGGCCGCCGCGGCGCTGGACGCCGACGCGCCGGACAAGGTGGAGCTGTGCGCCATGGCGAAGCGCTTCGCCACCGACGCGGGCTTCGAGGTGGCCAACAAGGCCCTGCAACTGCACGGCGGCTACGGCTACCTGACCGAATACGGCGTGGAGAAGATCGTCCGGGATCTGCGGGTGCACCAGATCCTCGAGGGCACCAACGAAATCATGCGGCTGGTCGTCGCCCGCTCATTGGTAGGAGCGGCATGAGAGGTCAGGCCCGGAGGCGGCAGCGCAGCGTGACCACGCAGGGTCCCGATCATGTCGGAAAGGACAGAGTATGAGCGAGCCAGAAGTTCTGCTCGAACAGCGTGACGGGCTCGGCCTGATCACGCTGAACCGGCCGAAGGCCATCAACGCGCTGAACCACTCGATGGCTCTCGCCATCACCGACGCGTTGCGCGAGTGGGCCGATGACGACGCGGTGCGCACCGTCGTGGTCACCGGCGCGGGGGAGCGCGGACTGTGCGCGGGCGGCGACATCGTCGCCATCCACGCCGACGCGAAAAGCGGTGCGAATACAGCAGATTCGGCCACCGGACAGTTCTGGCGCGACGAGTACGTCCTCAACGCCCTGATCGGCCGTTACCCGAAGCCGTACGTGGTGATCATGGACGGCATCGTGATGGGCGGCGGTGTCGGGCTCTCGGGCCACGGCAGCCACCGCGTCGTGACCGAGCGCTCCAAGATCGGCATGCCCGAGGTGGGAATCGGGTTCGTCCCGGACGTCGGCGGCACCTACCTGCTCGCGCGGACGCCGGGCGAGATCGGCACGCACGTCGCGCTGACCACCGCCCGCATGAGCGCGGGTGACGCCATCGCCGCGGGCTTCGCGGACTACTTCGTCGCCTCCGAGCATCTGCCCGCCCTGCTGGAGACGTTGCGCACGGAGAGCGCCGACATCGCGATCGCCAAATTCGCCACGGACGCACCGGAATCCGCGCTGGCCGCCGAGCAGGACTGGATCGACGTCTGCTACGGAGCCGATTCCGTGGAGGAGATCGTCGCGCGGCTGCAAGCGCACGACGCGCCGGGCGCGCGGGCGGCGGCCACCGAGATTCTGGCGAAATCCCCGGTGGCGCTGAAGGTGACGCTGCGCTCGCTGCGGGCGGCGCGCACCGCGCCGAGTCTCGAGGCGGTGCTGAACGAGGAGTACCGGGTGTCCATCGCGTCGCTGTCGTCGCACGATCTGGTCGAGGGCATTCGTGCCCAGGTGATCGACAAGGATCGTGATCCGCGATGGTCGCCCGCGACCCTCGATGCGGTCACGGACGCGCAGGTGGACGCGTACTTCGCCGAGTTGGGCGATCGAGAGCTGGGTCTGCGGACCCCGGAGGTGGCGTGATGAGCAAGCGAATCGGTTTCCTCGGCCTCGGCCACATGGGCGCGCCGATGGCGGCCAACCTGGTGCGGGCGGGCTACGAGGTGCTCGCCTTCGACCCGGTGCCCGCGGCGCGGGAGCAGGCCGGGCGCGACGGCGCGATCGTGGTGGATGCGGCCACCGAGGCCGCCGCGGCCGAGACCGTGATCACCATGCTGCCCAACGGCAAACTCGTCCTCGACGTGTACGCCGAGCTGCTCCCGGTCGCCGCGCCGGGCACGCTGTTCATCGACTGCTCCACCATCGACGTGGCCGATGCCAAGGTCGCGGCCGAACGCGCCACCGCAGCGGGGCACCGCGCGCTGGACGCACCGGTCTCCGGTGGTGTCGGCGGCGCGGCGGCGGGCACGCTGACCTTCATGGTCGGCGGCGCCGCCGCGGACTTCGCCGACGCGCTGCCGGTGCTCGAGGTGATGGGCGGCAAGGTCGTGCACTGCGGCGGCTCCGGCGTGGGCCAGGCGGCGAAGATCTGCAACAACATGCTGCTCGGCGTGTCCATGATCGCGCTGTCGGAGTCGCTGGTGCTGGGCGAGAAGCTGGGCCTGAGCCATCAGTCCTTCTTCGATGTGGTCTCCACGGCTTCCGGCCAGAGCTGGGCGCTGACCAGCTACTGCCCGGTCCCCGGCCCGGTGCCGACCAGTCCGGCCAACAACGACTACCAGCCCGGCTTCGCGACGGCGCTGATGTCGAAGGACTTGGGCCTGGCCGCGAACGCGTTGCGCGACAACAACGTCGACGGGCAGCTCGGACTGCTCGCCGCCACGATCTACGACCGTTTCAACCAGACGGATGCCGGACGGGACTTCTCGGCTATCGTCACCGATATCCGTGACCGTTCCGACCAAGAGGGTGCCGAGTGAGCTTCGAGACGATTCTGCTGGAACGCAAGGGCCGGGTCGGCTGGATCACGCTGAACCGGCCGAAGGCGCTGAACGCGCTGAACGCGCAGGTCCTCGACGACGTCATCGCCGCGCTCGACGAGCTCGAGCACGACGACGAGATCGGGGCCATCGTGATCACCGGCTCGGAGCGCGCCTTCGCGGCGGGCGCCGACATCAAGGAGATGCAGCCCAAGTCGTACATGGACATGTTCCTGAACGACTACTTCGCCCGCTGGGACCGGCTGGCGCAGTTCCGCAAGCCCACCATCGCGGCGGTGGCGGGCTACGCGCTGGGCGGCGGTTGTGAGCTGGCCATGATCTGCGACATCCTGCTCGCGGCCGACACCGCCAAGTTCGGGCAGCCGGAGATCAAGCTGGGCGTCATCCCCGGCATCGGCGGCTCACAGCGCCTGACCCGCGCGATCGGCAAGGCCAAGGCCATGGATCTGGTGCTCACCGGCCGCAACATGGACGCGGAGGAGGCCGAGCGGGCGGGATTGGTCTCGCGTATCGTGCCCGCCGCAGAACTGCTCGACACCGCCCTCGAGGTCGCCGAGACCATCGCGGGGATGTCGCTGCCGGTCACCATGATCGCCAAGGAAGCGGTGAACCGCTCGTTCGAGACCACGCTCGCCGAGGGGCTGCGCTTCGAACGGCGAGTCTTCCACTCGCTGTTCGCGATCGAGGATCAGAAGGAAGGCATGAGCGCCTTCGTCGAGAAGCGTCCGGCGAAGTTCACCAACCGCTGACACCGGTTCCGCCCGGCCGGATCGCTCGGCCGGGCGGTTATCCGGTGGGGGGCGCGACGATCTTCGCGGGCACCTTGTTCCCTTCCGGCGGGGGCGCGTCCTCGTTCGTGGCGAGCAGTCCGGCGATGGTGGCGCCCAGCGCGATGGTGACCGCCGCCGCCGCGATGAGTTTGCGCCGGTCGACGGTGGCCGGGACCAGGGTGGCTCCGGCGCGTAGCCGCGCCATCCGGACGTCGCCGCCTCGTCGTTCCGCGGCGAGCAGCACGGCGCCGCGCGCGGAGACGAAGTCGGGTTCGGGGTCGTAGACGATCGGCAGGTCGATGTGTTCGGCCAGCTCGGCGCGAATGCTGGGACTGCGGGTGCAGCCGCCGAGCAGCACCATGGCCTCCGGTCGCACGCCGGTCTCGTCGATGATCTGCCGCACGAACGACACCGAGTGATGAATGCCCGCCGCGCACAGTTCGGCCAGGTCGCTGCGGGTGAGAACGGCCCGGTCGCCGGTGCCGTCGTCGATCGCGGTGACCACCCTCGCCTCGCTCAGTTCTTCGCGATGACGCCGGATGGTCGGCGTGTCGGTGAGCACGCCGTCGCGGGCCAGGCGCCAGCGCAACAGCGCGTCGTAGCCGTCGCCGCCGAGGACCGTGCTGCGTTTGCTGGACAGAATCGTGTCGGTGCGGCAATCGGCGTGGGTGATGGTCAGTCCCGAGCTGCCCAGGTCGTAGAGGATCACCGTGCCGCTGTCCGGCAGTTGCCCGGTGAAGCGCAGGTAGCGCAGCTGGGCGAGCGGTTCGTCGACGATGGTCACGTCACGGCCGCCGACGCCTGCGCGGATGGCGTCGGCGTGCAGCGGACAGCGGCACGTCACCGCCGTGCCCGAGATCAGCTCGTCGCGCCGGTCGGCGGCGCCGTTCATCCGGCGGATCGCCTCGAGGACCGATTCCTCGACGCCGCCGCCCGCCCGCCGCGGCACTTCGCAGCTATCGATCGGGGGTAGGTGTGGCTGATCGGAGTGTGTCAGCATCGCGTGAGCGCCGCCAGCGCCCGCCGATACACCCAAGACCAGCACCATGATCTCCATGGTGGACCTTTTCCGTTCCGCTGCCAAGACGGCGTGCCCGGTAATTCGCCGGTTGAATGCCGGAATGTCATCCCTCGGTCGGTCGGCAGCGGTATGCGACCGACCGGTACGTCGAATTAGTCTGTGGCCGTGGCCGACCAGCGCGCCGTTCCCTCCGCGGTCTCGAAGTCGCCCGCGGCATGTCGGAATTCGGCGAGCAGTTGCAGGAGAGTGTGCAGTCGTTCCGGAGGGAGGCCGGGGAGCGCGAAGACTTTCGCGTTGAGTTCCTCGGTCGCCTTCGCCACCAATTCGCGTCCGGCATCGGTGATTTCGATCAAAGTAGCGCGCCGGTCGCTGGGATGCGGTACCCGCTCGACGAGCTTCGCCGCCTCCAGCCGGTCGACGGTGTTGGTGACGCTGGTGGGGTGCACCTGCAAGCGGGCGCTGGCCTTCGCCATCGGCAGCGCGCCGGTTTTGCTGAAACTGAGCAGCCGGAGCAACTCATAGCGAGAGAAGGTCAATCCCGTGGGTTTCAGCGCCTCGTCCACCCGTGCCATCACGATTTGCTGAGCCCGAACCAGCGACGTCACCGCGGCCATGCCGTCGGCGACATCCCCCCAGCCGTGGCCGACCCACTGGCGGTGGGCTTCCTCGATCGGATCGTTCGGAAGCGGGCGTGGCCGAGACATGTTCCGATCATTCCATGCCACCACAGGAGGGCGGGGGCATCCGGCCAGGCTTCGGATCACCGTGAGCGCAATGGTGGGCCGGGCCGTCGCCCACGGGCACTATCTAGGGCGAGGCGGGCGTGGCTGAGTGGTTTAGGCAACGGTCTGCAAAGCCGTTTACGCGGGTTCGATTCCCGCCGCTCGCTCCAAACGTCCTCGGTGCTCGGTCACGCCACTGCCGAGCACCGAGGCGCATCAGGAAGCCGCGTGGTCGTGACGCGAGCCTGTTTCAGGCGGCTTGGTTCGGCTCCGAATACGCCACCGCCGATCCGATCACTTCCAGGCGAACCCGCTGCCCGGTGACGGGGGCCGCGACGCTGGCCCGGCGTACGAGAATGGGAGTGCCGGAACCGTCCAGTTCGATCGTCAGGATGACGTCGGCGCCGCGGAAGTCGACGGCGCGCACTCGGCCTGCCTCCGCCTCGTTCTCCGAAGCGACATGGGCGACAAGCTGTTCCGGTCGCAGCATGATCGTCGACGGCCCGCACGCGGCATCGCGCTGCACCGGGATCCGGCCCAGCGCGCACTTGGCCACGTCGGCCTCGACCACCGCGTCCAACAGCACGCAATCGCCGAGGAACCGCGCGGTGAACAGATCCTTCGGCGTCGCGTAGACCTCCTCCGGCGTTCCGACCTGAGTGAAGCGGCCTTCCCGCATCACCGCCACCTGCTCGGCGAAACTGAGGGCCTCCTCCTGATCGTGCGTCACCAGAATGCTGGTCATGCCCGCCTCGCGCAGCGTGTCGGCCACCGCCTGCCTGGTCGTCGCGCGCAGGCCCGCGTCCAGCGCGCTGAACGGCTCGTCCAACAGCATCACCGACGGCTTGCGCGCCAGCGCGCGGGCCAGGGCTACGCGCTGCTGCTGACCGCCCGAGAGCTGATGCGGTCGCCGGTCGGCATAGGACGCGTCCAGCGACACCATCTCCAGCAGTTCGTGCACCCGCCCGCGGCTGTTGCGGCGCATGCCCGGCAGCCCGTAGGCGATGTTCTGGCCGACGGTCAGATGCGGGAACAGCGCACCGTCCTGGGCGACGTAACCGATGTTGCGGCGCTGTGGCGGCACCGTTACCCGTTCACCGACAACGGTTTCCGTTCCGATCGACACCGAACCCGCATCCGGCGACTCGAATCCGGCGATCACGCGCAGCAGGGTGGTCTTGCCGCACCCGGACGACCCGACCACCGCGGTCGCGGTGTGATCCGGCACGTCGAGCGTGATCCCGCCGAGCACCCGGGTGTGGCCGAAGGTCTTCGAGACATCGGCGACGACAACGCGACTCATATCCCGGCCGCCTTCCGCGAGTTGGTGAACAGCAGGTACGTCACCGGCACCGCGGCGACGATCATGATCAGGGCGTACGGCGCGGCGCCCGCGTAGTCCAATTCGCCCGACAGGCCCCAGAACCGCATCGCCAGCGTGCGGGTTCCGTTGGGCGCCAGCAGCAGCGTCGCGGTCAGCTCGGTCGCCACGGCGACGAACACCAGTGCGGCGGCGGCAGCCGCGGCCGGCGCCGCGAGACGCAGCGTGACCAGGAAGAACGTCGCGGGCGCCGATTTGCCCAGCGACCGGGACGCCTCCTCCAGGCCGACCGGCACCTGAGCGAGCCCGGCCCGCACGCTGACCAGGGCGCGGGGCAGGAACAGCAGGAGATAGGCGGCGATCACCATGCCCGCCGTCTGGTAGAGCGCGGGCGCCCACCGGATGGTCACGGTCACCATGGCCAGCGCGATCACGATGCCCGGCAGCGAACTGGTGATGTAGTTGGCGCCCTCGACCAGTCGCGCGAACGCGGAGGTGGAACGCACCGCGATCCACGCGACCGGGAACGCGCACAGGGTGGTGAGCAGTGCGGCGACCGACGCGAGTCCGATCGTCTGCCCGAGCGCGTTGCCGATATCGGTGAGATCCCACACCGCCGCGCCGCCGATGCGCAACCAGCGCCCGATGGTCCACAGCGGCACGCCCAGCGCGCCCGCCGTCACCGCGACGAGCGCGGCCAGCACCGGCAACGTGCCGACGCCCAACCGGGTTCTGGTCGCGGCGCGCGGCGCCCCGCTGCCGATCCGCGCGTAGCGCGCCCGACCGCGCAGCCCCGCTTCGGCCCCGAGCAGCGCCAGGCAGCACAGCACCAGCACACCGGCGAGCATGCTGCCTGCCGGACCGGCGAAGCTGGACTGGTACTGCTCGAAGATGGCCGTGGTGAACGTGTCGAACCGGACCATCACGAAGGCGCCGTACTCGGCGAGCAGATGCAGTCCGATGAGCAGCCCGCCACCGAGGATCGCCAAGCGCAGCTGCGGCAGCACGATCCGCGCGAACACCGCGACCGGGCCCGAGCCCAGCGCCCGCGCCGACTCCTCCACCGCGGGATCCAGGCGGCGCAGTGTGGCCGCCGCGGGCAGATAGACCAGCGGGAAGTAGGACATCGTGGAGATCACCACGCCCGCCCACAGGCCGTGCATGGTCGGAAAGACGCTCACCCAGGCATAGCTGTTGACGAACGCCGGAACCGCGAGCGGCGCGGCGAAAACCGGCCCCCACCAGGATTTCCCCGGCACGTCGGTGCGTTCGACCACCCAGGCCAGCCCGATACCGAGCGCCACGCAGATGGGCACGGTGCACACCACCAGCGCGGCCGTGTTCTCCAGCAGCTCACCGACTCTGGGCCGGAACACCAGCTCCTTCGCCTGCTCGAGGCCGGTGGAGAAGACCGTCGAAACGATGTATCCGAGCGGCACGAACGTCGCCGCCACCAGCAGCAGCGCGACGCTCGTGACCAGCGGCCCCGGCCTGCCGATCCGGGGCGCGGCGACAACGGTCCGGACTGCCACGGCTACAGCAGACCCGCTTCGGTCATCAGCTGCGTGACCTTCTTCGAGTCCAGCTTGGACGGATCGACCGCGGGGGCCTGCAGATCGGCCAGCGGCGGCAGCGCCGGGTTCGCGGCCACTCCGGCGGCGACCGGGTACTCCAGCGACGTGCCGTCGCGCAGCACCTCTTGTCCGGTCTTGCCGACGATGAACGCCAGGAACTTCTGCGCCGCCTCCTGCTTCTTGCTCGCCTTCAGCACGCCGCCGCCGGAAACGCTGACGAAGGCTCCCGGGTCCTGGTTCTTGAAGTAGTGCAGGGCGGTGTCGGCGCTGCTCTCCTTCGTGTTCGCCTGGTCGCGGTACCAGTAGTAGTGGTAGATGACGCCGCCGTCCGGGCTGCCGGAATTGACCGCCTTCATGGTGGCGACGTTGTTCGGGAACGGTGTCGCGTTCTCCTTCATGCCCTTCAGCCAGGCGCGGGTGACGTCCTCACCCTTCAGCGCCAGCAGAGCCGCCACGATGGCCTGGAAGTCGGCGCCGGAGACGCCCGAGCCCCAGCGGCCCTTCCACTGCGGTTGCGCCAGATCCAACAGCGAGGCGGGCAGCTGACCGGGCTGGACCTTGTTCTTGTTGTAGACGAACACCGTCGACCGCGCGGCGACGCCGGTCCACTTGCCGGTGGACGGGCGGAACTGCGCGGGCACCTGCTCCAGGGTCTTGGCGTCCACGTCGGCGAACAGGCCCGCGTTCTCCACCAGCGCCATGGCGGGGGAATTCTCGGTGAGGAAGACGTCGGCGGGCGAGGCAGCGCCCTCGGCGACCAGCTGGTTGCCCAGAGCCGTGTCGCCGCCCTGGCGCAATGTCACCTTGATGCCGGTTTCCTTGGTGAACTCGTCGGCCCACTCTTTGGTGAGCGATTCGTGCTGCGCGTTGTAGACGGTGATCTCGTTCGCGTTGTCGGAGGAATTCGAGCAAGCCGTGCCGCCGATGGCCGTCATGGTGAGGACCAATCCAGCGGCAATCGTCTTCCATCTGACCGGCTTCATCCTCGTCCTTCCGACCGCGTTACCCGTGCATATGTTGAGCCTTACCTAAGGAAGATACCGCGTCCGACATGCGGGAACCCTGGCAGATCTGGGGATTTCTCGCTGACGCTACGTCAGCCCCGAAAAGTCGCGCAGTGCAATGTGATTGCGGTCCGCGCAGGTGCCGAGCGTGTAATCCGGCTGCAGTCCGAAGTACTCGCCGCGGGTGAGCGCGCTCCAGCGCCGGGCGTCCTCGGTGCGGGTCTTGTAGAAATTGACCATGTATCCGCCCTCGTAGAGGCGCAGCAGGCTGTAGCCGCCCGGGTACTCCTTGACCGCGGCGACCTCCAGGAACTCGACCGCGCACGGCGCGTCCGGCCTGGTGCGGCGATTACGGTGGGTGTGGCCGCTGTGTTGCAGGAAGACGCCGGGGCTGCGGGTGTAGAGCGCCTGCAACTCGGCGCTGTCGCGTCCGTCGAGCACGAAGCCGGGTCCGGCGAGGTTGGTCAGTCCGGACTCCGTCGTGACCGGGTGATGGCCGAATACCAGCGTCGGCCGGTCCGGATCGGCGCGCAGGCGTTCGGCGAGGTGATCGAACTGCGGGCGCTCGATGGAGCCGCCCGCGCCGTCGAGTTGGCTGGTGTCCAATCCCAGCACCCGCAGACCGCCGGCCTCGTGTTCGACCATTTCCTGTCGTGCGGAGAAGACATCGGCCCAGCAGTCGCGGTGGGCGGCGGGCACGGGGGCGCAACCGGCGTATTCGCCGCCGACGTGCGGCCGGTCGTGGTTGCCGCGCACGGCCAGGTAGTCGTGGCCGAGCGTGCCCCAGGCATCGAGGCGGGCCCGCACCGTGCGGGTGTCCTGCTCGGAGGCTTCGGCGGTCAGGTCGCCCGCGAGCAGCAAGAGTTCGGCTGCGCGGTCGGGACGACGCAAGTCGTCCAGCATCGCGGTCAGCATCACTTCGGGGTAGGGCGTGAGGCCGGGACCCTGCCGGAAGCCGGGGGGCAGGTCGCCCGCGATCAGCCCGCTGACTTGCTCGCCGTAGTGCACGTCGTTGGACAGTGCCAGCGTGCGCAACCTGCGGCCGGGCGGCGGGACCAGGGTGGTGAACTCGCCGCGCGCTTCCGGCGCGGCCGGGTCGGCGGTGGTGAGCGAAAGCGCCGGTGTGGCGCGCAGGCCCGCGGACCAGGCTTCGAAGCGGTAGGCGCGGCCCGGCTCGAGTCCCGCTATCTCGGCGTAGTGGAAAGGGGTCGGGTGGTCGTCGGCGAAGACCTGGGCCGGTGCGCGCGGCGAGTCGGCGGGACCGATTCGCACCTGGGCGTCGGTCTCGACGGGCAGCAGCCGACCGCTCGGGTCGGGTGCGAGCGTGGTCCAGGTGAGGATCACCGATGTGTCGGTGATCGTCACCACTTCCAGATCCGTCGCGATGGTCGTATTCGGTTGAGCGCGAACCGGTTTCGGTCGACCGGCAAGAGGGAGCAGAGCGGCGAGGCCGAGCGCGCCGAGGACGGTCCTGCGGCTGGGGCCGCAGCAACTCATGCGTGGGTGCATGTGATCAGCGCGTGCCCTCCGGGGAGCAGACCTTCCACTTGCCGTCTTCTTTCTTCAGATGCTCGGTCGTGCTGGTTTCGGTATCGGGCTGCTCGCCCGGCACCGCGACGGTGAGTTTGCCGGTGACCTTCGCGGTCGCGGTGTCCCCGGTGACGACGATGTCGTCGATCCTATCGATGGTGACCGAAACCGAGGTGCTGTCGAATTCCTTCTTCTCGCTCTCGGTCATCGCCTCGAACGCGGCGCGTTCGCGGGCGCACGCCTGTTCGGCCGCCGCGCGGAAGCCGCGCCTGTCGAGAGTCTCGTAGAAGTCGCGGATCGCGAGCTCGATCTTCTTCTCGTCCGAGGCGAGCGGACCTTTGCCCTGCGTGGTCAAGAAGATCCCGGCGATCAGCGCGCCGGCGATCACCAGCACGACTATCACCACCAAGCCGGCGATCAGGCCGGTGTGGCTCTTTCTGGGCTGTGGTGGGTATCCGCCGGGGGCGTAGCCGGGTGGCGGATAACCGGGCCCGGGCGGTGGATAACCCGGTCCGGGTGGTGGGAACGGTTGTCCGGGACCGGGTGGTGGAAAGGGTTGTCCCGGTCCGGGTGGTGGAAAGGGTCGCCCGGGTTCGGGCGGTGAAGGTGGTTGCCCCGGACCGGGTGGTGAAGGGGGTTGCCCCGGACCGGGTGGTGAAGGGGGTTGCCCCGGACCGGGTGGTGAAGGGGGTTGCCCGGGACCGGGCGACGAAGGCGGTTGCCCCGGACCCGGCGGTGAAGGCGGTTGCCCCGGACCGGGTGGCGGGGAGGGTTGCACCGGCTCCGGCGGCGGAAGGGGTTGCTCAGGTTCGGGCGGCGGGGAGCCGGGGGGCGGCTGTTGCGGCTGCGGCGGTCGGTCATCCGGCGGTTGCCCGCCCGGTGGATTAGCCATGTCGTCCTCCGGTCTGCCCCCGGTGCCTGCATCGCTACGGCAAGGGCGTGCCCGGGTGACCGGAAACCAAACCAGACCGGATCGTTCGGTCAGGTGTGGAGCGGCCAGGCGGCGATCGGCTCCCGATCCGGTCCGGCGCTGGTGTCGTCTGCGCGCTGTGTGGGTCTCGGCGGGAGGGTGGTCGGCTTCTGGTGTGGTCCGGTGCTGGTGTTGTGTTCGGGTGTGTGGGTGTCGGCGGGAGGGTGGTCGGCTTCTGGTGTGGTCCGGTGCTGGTGTTGTGTTCGGGTGTGTGGGTGTCGGCGGGAAGGTGATCGGCTCTTGATGCGATCCGGTGCAGGCGTCGCGTCCGGGCTGTCGGCGCGGGTGTCGGCGGAACAGCAATCGGCCCGTGATCCGGGTTCTTGCGCGAGGTCGGCACTCGCGGCGTCAGGCGTCCAATGCGGCGTGCCAGCGTGCGGTGTCGGTGTACTGGTGCAGGCGCGTGATGCGCCCGTCGTCGTCGACCTGCCACAGGTGCACGAACTCCGCTTCGTACTCGCGGCCGGTGGCGCGCGCCGCGCCGCGATAATGCCCGGTCACCACGATGGTGCCGTCGGTTGTCTCTTGCCATGTCTCGTCGTACGGCGCGGTGTCGAAATCTCGCGCGACCGGTCCCCAGATACCCGTCATCGCCGCGATCGGCCCGTGGAAGGCGCCGCCCGCGCCGCACGGCATGCCCGGTGCGGTTCGCGCTTCGAACTCCGGATGCAGCAGCGCCAGGATCGCCGGTCCGTCACCGGTCTGCGTCGCGGCGTAGAAACCGTTGACCACCTCGAACTTCGCGGTCATGTCGCCCTCCTTCTAATATGATCGTTCTAGAATGAACATACTAGAAGCCGAGCGCTGATGGCACTGTGGCCGTCGTCATGCCGCCCGATTCGGGCCGGGGTTGCCTGGTGCTTGCCGCATATGTCCGGCTAACATTCGAACATGGGTTCGATAAGCGATGAAACGCCGCGAACCGAAGGAACGGAACCCGAGCTGGTCTACCCGAACCGGACCGGCCACTACTACCGGACGCTGACCTACCCGCCGCGCCCGGTCTGGGTGCGGCTGGACGCGATCCTGGTCCGCGATCCAGGGACGCCGCGCCATGTGAACGGCGCCGGGGTCATCATGCGCGGCGAGCGACCCGGAACCCTGACGCACTGGTTGCCCACCGTCGACGGCGATTGGATGGGCCGGGTGAACTACAGCATCCAGTTCGCCGACGGACGTCCGGATCTGCAGGTGCGCGACCAGTTGGTTCCCGCCTATGCGCTGCGTCCGCGGGATACCGGACAATCCGGACCGGAATCGGCTCGATCGTCACGCGGGAATGTCGCGCGACCCGAGCCGGGCTCATTGCCGTGAATTTGCCTGCCCTGCTCATATCTGCGTGATCGCCGCCAACCAGGTTTGCTGTCCAGCGCGCCGCGGCCCGAATGGGTTGTCCCGTCGATTGCCGGCCCGGTTGTCGCCGTAAGGGGCCGGTGATACGTTGCCCGGCATGGGATTTCAGTTGCCGCATCCCGAGGTGCTGTGGGCGCGCGTGACCGTCTTGGACGTGATCACCTGCGCAACGCACACCGATCGGGCCGCGAGCGGACAGGAGATCGGGCAGACGGCCAGAGTGGAAGGCGGCCGGCTGATCAACGACGACGGTGAGGGCAATTGGTTCTCGCTGGTCAGATATGCCGGTGACCGCGCGCTGCTATTCGGGAGGGATGAGGACAACGAGGTCGCCGGAACCTCCTACGATCCGCTGGCCGCGGCGCCCGCCTGGGTGCGGTCCGTGGAACCGACCACGAAGCTGCCCGGCGGCGTCCAGGGCCCGGTCAGCTTCGTGCGCTGGTGGGAGTTCGGCCGCTGGCAGCACACGCCGACCGACCTGGACGACGGCCTCGAACTCGGCCTCAGCGCCGCCTCCGACCGGGAGGACTTCACCGGCAGCGTCATGAGCGCCGCCATTCACGCGAAGTGGGTGGAGATGGATTACGAGGCGGGCAAACTCACCGCCCTCACCGTCGACCCCACCGCCCTGCACGCCCTCTGCGACGCCGCCGAGAACGGGGCCGTCACCAAGGCGCACTTCTACTTCCTGCAGCCCGGCTTCACGGCCCCCGCCTTCACATACCTCACCAACGCGGGCGTCCTCACATCCACCGACAAACCCACCGAACCCCTGCCGTAAACGTCGCGCCGCACACGGCACCCAACCATCCGAGAAGGGCTCCCGACTACGGGGGCCTTTTCTTATATGACGGCGGCATTGGCGGCACGCGTCCACGTGTCATGCCACGACTGTCGGTGGGCTGCGTTGCGGGCGGTAGTCACCCAGCTGGTCGCGCAGCGCGAACGCGAGCGGATGTCATTCTGTTCGGCCGAGTGCCGGAACGTCGCGGGCGAGCGGACAACGGCCTGCTGGTCGGGCGTTCACCTCGCGTGTATGTCGATAACCGGTTTCCGCGACGGTTCGAGGGTGGCCAGCAGCGTCCGCATGACGTCGTCGCCGATCGCGACACACCCTGCTGTCGGCCTGCCGACATCGACGTGGACGAAGAACGCGGAGCCCCGCCCCGGCACGACCGGAAAGCGGTTGTAGTCGATGACCAGCGCATAGTCGTACTGCGGTTCGGTTCGCCCGAGATTCTCGCTGAGGGCGGTGTCGAACGGGCATTCACCCTCGGCGCACCGATACTTCTGGTTGTACAGCGGGCTTTCGGTGTCGGACACCCACCACCAGGTATTGGACGGATCGACCGAAAGGTAGGGAAGTTTCGCGCCCACGGCAGGCACCCGGCCGAATCCTTCGGTCAACGGAAAGGTGCCCTCCGGCGTATATGCCGCCCCTTCTCTGGCCTCCCGCGAAATCCCCTCCGCACCAACCCAAGCGGGCACAGCAAGCGTCCGCTCCCACCGGCGGAACCGCCCCCGCTGCCACAGCTCCAACGTCCCCCGGTCGGCCCCCGCCGCCGCACTCACCCAGACGACTTGACTCCCCGGAACCGCATCCACATCGAAGGGCGGCCGCTCTCTACCAGCCACAGCCCACAACACACCCCCCAGCACCACGGCAACGGCCACGAGCCCGCCCACCACAACCCGGCCTCGCCGCCCCCCACTCCCATCCAATCCCATTCACCCTCCTATGTAGACGAGCCACGAGTGGCACACGGCTGCGGCAAATGTCGAGTAGACCTCTCGATGGTGTGCCACTCGTCATCATCATCTCGGGGTTATGGCCTGCCAGTACTGAGTTCTCACCGTGTCCCAGAGGTCGAAGAGTTTCGGGAACCACTCGCGTACCTGGGCCAGGTCGGGGCGGTCCTCTCCTTCACCGAAGTAGATCATGCCGGGGTCGCCGTTGGGGATGTCGATTATCGAGCCGTCCATTCTCATCCGGTAGGCCGGGGCCCCAGTGGCATGGTCGATGAGCGACTCGATCGCGATCCGCGACCCGCGCACGATCCGCCAGAGGACGGTGTGGTCACCAAATGTCGTGCTGTGCAATGGTCATCCCCCCGCGCGAGGAGTCGCCGGTATCGCTCGCGAGCACCCGACGACCGCTGACAGTGATCTGGTATCCACTGCGGCCGACCATTCCGGTGTGAACGACCAGGCCGGCCGCCTCTAGGCGTAGTGCGCGGCCAGTTCGCCTTCCGGACGCATTCGCCGTTCTCACCAGCGAGTCCACGGACAGGATTCCGCGCGGCGCGAGCGCCGCCAGCACGGCGGACTGAGCCTTGCTGAGTCGGGGGTGCGATGCCATGGGGCAGAGGATGTGCGAGAAGCCGATATCCAAGCCCAGCAACGAAATCAGGTCGGCAAACTCGCGCAAACGAGCCTCGGGTGACACCGGGGCTCGTAATCATTGCAGCGGCTAGCATTCGAAGTGCCTGCAATCCCGGTGCTGGAAAGACGGGCGATCGGGTGTCGACCACCGGGAGTTCTCGGCATCCGCGCCCGTACCAGCGTCCTGTCGATTCGAATCAGGTGTGTCCCGCGACCCATTCAGTGGGCGGCGAAGAACTGCCAGATGATCTCCGAAGCATCGAATTGGCGGCTCACCGCGCCGACCAACGCCTTGGGGAGATACTGCTCGCCGCCCGGCCAGGTGTGGCCACCGTTGGTGACCGTGTAGAGGACGACGCCGACATCGTCCGGGCACAGCGCCGTCTCGATCTTTACTGAGGTCCCGTCGTCGCCGCGTGCGGGCAACTCACTGGCGTTCGGCGGTGGACAGTCGTTCTGCCCGCGCCACAGCTGTTGCGTGGCCGCCACCGACAAGACCGGGCCGGTGCCCGTGCGGCCGTTATTGCCCGACGTCACCCGCACGACACCGCCTTCGTACGGGACGATCGGATCGGCGGTGCCATGGATCTCCAGCACCGGAAGTGGATGCGCGAGTGCGCAGTTCGTCTCGTCCGCGGCGGGAAGTGGACCAGCCACCGGCGCGATCGCGGCCAGCTTGGCGCTCAGGTGACACCCCAGATGCTGGGTGAACATGCCCCCGTTGGACATCCCGGTGGCATACACCCGAGCCGGATCGACCTCGTCGGCGGCGACCAGGTGGTCGATCAACGCCGAGACGAACCCGACATCATCGACATCCGCTGCGCCCGCGCGTGTGTCGGCACCCCGGCCGTCGTTCCATGACCTGCCGATCCCCTCGGGGTAGACCGCGATGAATCCATTGGCGTCGGCCAGCCGATCGAAACCGCTCTTGTTCGCCATGTACCCGGCGCTACCGCCACCACCGTGGAAGACCAGAACCGCCGCGAGCCTGCCTTGCGGTGAACCCGCCGGACGGTGGATGAGGTAGTGGCGTTGCGCGCCCGCGTAGTCCAGGACACGGTGCGGATCATCGGGTCCACTGGCACGCGAATGCGCGCAGGCGGCGGTCAGGACCAGGGCCGCGCCGACGACGATGGCGGCCAACGATCTCAGCACGGCTCGATGGTAGGAGCCCCGGCATCGCGAGGCCACCCACTGATGCGGCCGCTGTCCGCACAGTGTCGCTGCGTGGTCGATCGCACCGAGTCGCGGGACGGCGAACGCCCTATCGGTGATCCAAAAGTTTCGGTCGCCAACTGCACAGGGTCTCGTACCTTACGAGCATGAAGTCGATGAACTACACCGAGGCGCGAGCGAACCCCGCCTCGGTTCTCGACAGCGCCACCGAGGATCTGGAAGAAGTGGTGATCACCCGTGCCGGGCGCGAACCGGCCGTGGTGGTCGCCCTGAGCGAATACCGAGCGCTGAAGGAGACCGCGTACCTTCTCGGCAACCCCTTCAACGCGCGACACCTCGAGCGTTCTATCGCGGAACATCGCGGCGCAGTGTCACACCTCGGGTCCTCGCCCACGAGGCCTAGGCCGCCGATGAGAAAGGCCCCTTGACCAGCTGGTCAAGGGGCCTTTGCTCGGTGCCCTCGGCAGGATTCGAACCTGCGGCCTTCTGCTCCGGAGGCAGACGCTCTATCCCCTGAGCTACGAGGGCGGGATAGGACTCGGTCGGGGCCGGGATGGCGGTCCGATCGGGCTGGGTCAGCCTATCGTATCGGCGGCCGTCCGCCAAAAAGGGCGGACGGCGGCGCGGTTTCGGGTCAGGGGAGGGGGGCGGCGCCGCGGGCGGTGAGCATGGTGGTCATCAGGTCGGATTCGCCGCGTTGGGTGGTGGCTATGGTTTCGGCGAGGGTGCGCACCGCCGTGGTGTCGGCGTGCTGGGCGGCGTAGTCGATCATCGACAACCCGCCCTGGTGATGGCGCAGCATGAGCTGCAGGAACATCGTGTCCAGCTTGGGGCTGGTGGCCTGGCGGAGCGCGGCGAGTTCGGCGGGGGTGGCCATGCCGGGCATGGTGGACACCGGCCCGGAGTGGTGTGGCATGTCGGCACCGGAATGATCGTGGCCGCCCATCGGCTCGGTCATCCAGCCCATGAACCCGTCGACGCCCTGCGCGGGCTCGCCCCACAGCTGCAACCAGCCCTGCATGCGTCCGATCTGGCTCTGCTGGGTGGTGAGGATGTCGTAGGCCAGGCGGCGTACCTCGGTGTCGGTGGAGCGAACCAGCAGCACGCCCGCCATTTCGACGGCTTGGGCGTGGTGCGCCGACATGTCCTGACTGAAACCGACATCCACCGGGCCCGGGTCCGGCTCCGTGGAACCGTTCAGCGGAATCCGGGCCAGCACGCCGATCGCGAAGCCGATCAGGATCGCGCCGATGATGCCGAGGATCAGCAGCGCGGTGCGCTGGCGGCGGAACTGTCCGCCGACGCCGGATGCTTCGCGGTCATCGGATCCGTCAGATGCTTCGCGTTCGGATGTGGTAGCTCGGCGATCGCCCGATCCGGCAGGTGCTTCGGGCGAGGAGGACTGGGCGGATGCTTCGCTGTCGGATTCGACGTGTGCTCTTCGATCGCCCGATCTCGAGGATCCGACACTCTCGGGCCTGCTGGCTTCCTCGATACCGGACCCTGCGGCTGTTGCCCGATCGCCGGAGCCGGCGGCTTGGAGATCGCCGGACTTGGTGACTCCGGTGCCGGCGGCCGTCGTCGGTTCGCTGGACCCGGTGGCGCTGCGATCGGCGGATTCGGGAGTGCCGGACCCTGCGGACGCGGCGCGATCCCCGGACCCAGCGGTTTTGCGATTGCCGGATCCGCGCGCCTTGCGACCGTCGGGTCCGATGGCGTCGTGAGTGCCGGACGCGGTGACTTCAGGAGCGCCGGAACCGGCGGATGCTTCGCGCCCCCCGGACTCGACGCCTCCCTGGTCGCCGGCCACTACTGCCCCGCGCCAGGAGCGGGCTGCGCGGGCGCGGGCTGCGCGGGCACCGGAGCGCCGGGCACACCGGGAAGTCCGGGAAGACCCGGCACGCCGGGCACGCCGGGCAGACCACCGGGCATGCCGCCGAGTTCGGTTTGGTCCTGCTGCAAGCCCTTGCCGTCCATCGGCACCGCGTCGGGTCCGGGCGGCGTGGGATCGAACGGCGGCGGGTTGTCGGTGTCGAAGACGATCGTCGAGCAGTCCGCGCCGACCTCGGGATAGGTGTAGTTGTTCAGCCGCAGAGCTGTGATGAACTGGCCGACGCGCTTGTCGTCGGGGCTGTCCAGCTTCAACTGGTGCCCCCAGGACTGCAAGGAGACGGCGGAGTCGAGGCCGGGGTAGGGCGACATCAACGTGTACGGCTTGCCCTCGACCTTCGCCTTCAGCGTCGCGATGCCGTCGGCGTTCACCTTGTCCGGGTTGTAGGTGATCCACACCGCGCCGTGCTCGAGCGAGTGCACCGCGTTCTCCACCCGGATCGGCTTGTTGTAAACCACGCCGGTGCAGGTCGCCCACGACTGGTCGTGCGGGCCGCCGAACGGCGGAGCCTGGTCGTAGGCCACGCGCTGGCTGGAGTTGATGTGCAGCCCGGCGGGGTACTCCTTCTTCACCACGCCCGCGATCCCGTCGGACGGGTCCTTCTTCTGCGCGCTCGGCGTGTACTTCTCCAGGTCGGCCTTCTCCCGGTACTTGGGGACCAGGCTGTAAGCCAGCGCGCCGATCAATGCGATGATTACTACGGCCGCGCCGATGGCCAACCAGGGAACCTGGCGATTCTTCTTCGGAAGCTGTCCTTGCCCGCCCCGCTTGCGGGGAGCCGACAACTTCGCCGCGGCCTTGGCGGCCTTGGCCGATTTGGCGCTGGGACTGCTAGGCATCGCTCAGTGTGCTCTTTCGACGTGGATGGATCCGCTGGCTGCGCAGTGCCCACCCGAGGTGCACACCCGCCAAGACCATAGGATAGAGACTCGTGACTCCAGCTGACCTTGCAGATCTCCTTCGCTCTACCGCGGCGAAGGTGCTTGTCGAACGTGGACTGGACCCTGCGGTCCTGCCCGACGAGGTCACCGTGGAGCGTCCCCGCAACCCCGAACACGGCGACTATGCCACGAATGTCGCGATGCAGGTGGCCAAGCGCGCCGGAACCAAGCCGCGTGATCTGGCCACCTGGCTGGCCGACGCGCTGGCCGCCGCCGACGGCGTCGCCGCCGCCGAGGTCGCCGGGCCCGGCTTCCTGAACATCCGTCTCGCGGCCTCCGCGCAGGGCGCGATCATCGAGCGGGTGCTCGCCGCGGGCGCAGCGTACGGCACCGCCGAGACTCTGAAGGGCACCCGGATCAACCTCGAGTTCGTCTCGGCCAACCCGACCGGTCCCGTGCATCTGGGCGGCACCCGGTGGGCCTCGGTCGGCGACGCGCTGGGCCGCATCCTGGCCGCGCAGGGCGCGGACGTGGTGCGCGAGTACTACTTCAACGACCACGGCGCGCAGATCGATCGGTTCGCCGCCTCCCTGGCGGCGGCCGCCACCGGCGCGCCGACCCCGGAGAACGGGTACGCGGGCGCCTACATCGGCGAGATCGCCGACAAGATCGTGGCCGCCAACCCGGACGTGCTGAGCAAGCCGGAGGCCGAGCGCCTCGAGCTGTTCCGTGCCGAGGGCGTCGAGCTGATGTTCGCGCACATCAGGGAGTCGTTGCACGAATTCGGCACCGATTTCGACGTCTACTTCAACGAGAGCTCGCTGTTCGCCTCCGGCGCGGTCGAGCAGGCCGTGGAGCGGCTGAAGAACTCCGGCGACCTGTACGAGAAGGACGGCGCCTGGTGGATCGCCAGCTCGGAATACGGTGACGACCAGGACCGGGTGGTCATCAAGAGCGACGGCAAGGCCGCCTACATCGCGGGCGACATCGCCTACTTCCAGGACAAGCGGGCCCGTGGCTTCGACCTGTGCATCTACATGCTCGGCGCCGACCACCACGGTTACATCGGCAGGCTGAAGGCCGCCGCGGCCGCGTTCGGCGACGACCCGGCCACGGTCGAGGTGCTGATCGGGCAGATGGTGAACCTGCTGCGTGACGGCGTCGCGGTGAAGATGAGCAAGCGCGCTGGGACCGTGGTCACCCTCGACGACCTGGTCGAGGCGATCGGCGTGGACGCGGCGCGGTACTCGCTGGTGCGTTCGTCGGTGAACTCGAGCATCGACATCGATCTGAACCTGTGGGCCAGTCAGAGCAACGAGAACCCGGTCTACTACGTGCAGTACGCGCACGCGCGGACCGCGTCCATCGCGCGCAACGCCGCCGAGTTCGATTACGACTCCGTCGCCGCCGACCTCGCGCTGCTGTCGGCCGACGAGGAAGGCGAGCTGATCCGCACCCTCGGCGAATACCCGCGCGTGGTGAGCGGTGCGGCGAGCTTGCGCGAACCGCATCGGGTAGCCCGCTACCTGGAGGAACTGGCCGGCGCGTACCACCGTTTCCAGACCAACAAGAACCTGCGCGTCCTGCCGCTCGGCGACGACCCCGTCTCGCCGACGAACGCGGCCAGGCTCGCTCTGGTCAACGCCACGCGCCAGGTCTTGGCCAACGGCTTGGGCCTGCTCGGCGTCAGCGCGCCGGAGCGCATGTGACCGTCCGGTCGACCAGAGCGAGGAAGGAAGCGAAGTTGAGCGAGCGCAGCGAGGTGGAATTATGAGCGCGCATCCCGCCGGTCCCCGGCATGCCGAGATTCCGCATGCGCCGAATCTGCCTGAGCGCCCGAGCGATCCGCGGCAGATGATCGACCTGCCCGCGAACGTCTGGCCGCGCAACGCGACCCGCGACGACGCGGGCGTGGTCCACCTGGCGGGCGTGCCGGTGTACGAGCTGGCCGAGCGGTTCGGCACCCCGCTGTTCGTGGTGGACGAGGACGACTTCCGTTCCCGCTGCCGCGACATGGTCCGCGCGTTCGGGGCGAACGCGCGAGTCCACTACGCGTCGAAGGCGTTCCTGTGCGGCGAGGTCGCCCGCTGGATCCGGGACGAGGGCCTCTCGCTGGACGTCTGCTCCGGCGGCGAACTCGCCGTCGCGTTGCACGCGGGCTTCCCCGCGGAGCGAATCGCCCTGCACGGCAACAACAAATCCGTCGCCGAGCTGGAAGCCGCGGTGTCCGCGGGGGTCGGCCACGTCGTGGTGGACTCGCTCATCGAGATCGAGCGCCTGGAGGCCGTCGCGAGCCGCGCGGGCGTGGTGCAGGACGTGCTGGTCCGGGTCACCGTCGGGGTGGAAGCCCACACCCACGAATACATTTCGACCGCGCACGAGGACCAGAAGTTCGGCTTCTCGATCGCGGGCGGCGACGCGATGGAGGCGCTCGCGCGCGTCTTCGATGCCGACAACCTGCGCCTGGTCGGCCTGCACAGCCACATCGGTTCGCAGATTTTCGAGATCGACGGCTTCGAGATCGCCGCGCGGCGCATGCTCGGCCTGCTCCGCGAGGCCATCGACAAATTCGGCATCGAGCGCACCGCGCAGATCGCGACGCTGGATCTCGGTGGCGGACTTGGCATTTCGTATCTTCCGTCGGACGACCCGCCGCCGCTGGACCGGTTCGCGGCGAGCCTGCGCGAACTGGTCGCAGCCGAAGCCGAACGAGCGGGTCTGCCCACGCCGACGATCGCTGTCGAGCCCGGCCGCGCCATCGCTGGGCCCGGCACGGTGACGCTCTACGAGGTCGGCACCATCAAGGACGTCTCGCTGGACGGCGGTCTGCGCCGCCGGTACGTGAGTGTCGACGGCGGCATGAGTGACAACATCCGGCCCGCGCTGTACCAGGCCGACTACGACTGCCGTCTGGTCTCGCGGTCGTCGCAGGCCGGGCCGGTGGTCGCGCGCGTTGTCGGAAAGCATTGCGAGAGCGGCGATATCGTCATCCGGGACACCTGGATGCCCGCCGACGTCGGCCCCGGCGACCTGATCGCCGTCGCCGCCACCGGCGCGTACTGCTACTCGATGTCCAGCCGGTACAACCAGTTGACCCGTCCCGCGGTCGTCGCGGTGCGGGACGGACAGCCGCGCCTGATACTGCGCCGGGAGACGGTGGCGGACCTGCTCAGCTTGGAGGTGGAAGCGTGACGGCCAACGCGAAGAACGGCGTGTGGGGGACCGATCGCCCGATCGGGGTCGCGGTCCTCGGCATGGGCAATGTGGGCACCGAGGTCGTGCGCATCCTGCGCGAGCACACCGAGGACCTGCGTTCCCGCGTCGGCGCGCCGGTGGTGCTCCGCGGGGTGGCCGTGCGCAGCCTCGACACCGACCGCGGCATCCCCGCGGACCTGCTCACCACCGACGCGGACGCGCTGGTCGCCCGCGACGACGTCGACCTGGTGGTGGAGGTGATCGGCGGCATCGATCCGCCGCGCCGGTTGATCCTGGCCGCGCTGAATGCGGGCAAATCCGTGGTGACCGCGAACAAGGCGCTGCTGGCCGACTACACCGGCGAGCTCGCCGCCGCGGCCGAAGCCAGTCGCGCCGATCTGTACTTCGAGGCCGCCGTCGCGGGCGCCATCCCCGTGGTGCGCCCGCTGATCCAGTCGCTGGCGGGCGACCGGGTGAACCGGGTCGTCGGCATCGTCAACGGCACCACCAACTTCATCCTCTCCGCGATGGACGAGACCGGCGCCGACTACTCGCAGACGTTGGCCGAGGCCACCCGGCTGGGCTACGCCGAAGCCGACCCGACCGCCGACGTGGAGGGCTACGACGCCGCGGCCAAGGCCGCGATCCTCGCCTCGCTGGCGTTCCACACCCGGGTCACCGCCGCCGATGTCTACCGCGAGGGCATCTCGCGGATCACCGCCGAGGATCTGGAAACCGCCTCCGCGCTCGACTGCACGGTCAAACTGCTGGCCATCTGCGAGCGGGTGGACGCGGGTCCCGGCGAGCCCGGACCGGAGGACGGCGGCAAAGAGCGCGTCTCGGTGCGCGTCTACCCGGCGCTCATCCCACGCAAGCACCCGCTGGCCGCGGTGACCGGTGCGTTCAACGCGGTCGTCGTCGAGGCGGAGAACGCCGGGCGGCTGATGTTCTACGGGCAGGGCGCGGGCGGCGCTCCGACCGCGTCGGCCGTACTCGGCGATCTGGTGATGGCGGCACGGAACAAGTTCTATGGGGGTCGCGCTCCCGGCGAATCGGTTTATGCTGAGCTACCGATCGCGCCGATCGGCGATACGCCCACCCGCTATCACGTGAACCTGCAAGTCGAGGACCGTCCTGGAGTCCTGGCCGCGGTGGCGGGCGAATTCGCCAAACACGGGGTGAGCATTTCGACCGTCCGTCAAGAAGGGCACGGCTCGGGTGCGCGCCTGGTCGTGGTGACCCACCACGCCGTGGAGTCGGCGCTCGCGGACACCGTGGCCGCACTGGCGGGAATGGCATCCGTCACATCCGTGACCAGCGTTCTGAGATTGGAAGGCACCGAAGAATGACCACAGCGTCGCGCAACGACTCCATGAGGGGCGGCGGCCGGGAGACGGGCGGGCACACGACCGGCGTCGCGCCACAGGCAGGGGTGCACTCCCGCTGGCCGGGCCTGATCGCGGCCTACCGCGACCGGCTCGCCGGCGCGGCCGACTGGGAGCCGGTCACGCTGTACGAGGGCGGAACGCCGCTGGTGCCCGCGCCGCACCTGTCCGAGATCACCGGTTGCGAGGTCTACCTGAAGGTCGAGGGCCTGAACCCGACCGGCTCGTTCAAAGACCGCGGCATGACGATGGCGATGACCGACGCCAAGTACCGCGGCCAGAAGGCGGTGCTGTGCGCGTCCACCGGCAACACTTCGGCATCCGCCGCGGCGTACGCCACCCGCGCGGGCATGAGCTGCGCCGTGCTGATTCCGCAGGGCAAGATCGCGATGGGCAAGCTGGCCCAGGCCGTGATGCTCGGCGCGAAGATCATCCAGGTGCAGGGCAACTTCGACGACTGCCTCGAACTCGCCCGCAAGGTCACCGCTGACTTCCCCAGCATCGGACTGGTGAACTCGGTGAACCCGGCCCGCATCGAGGGCCAGAAGACAGCGTCCTTCGAGATCTGCGACGTGCTCGGCAAGGCCCCCGACGTGCACGCCCTTCCCGTCGGCAACGCGGGCAACATCACCGCCTACTGGCGTGGCTACCGGGAGTACTACGCCGACGGCGTCACCGGCGGGCTGCCGCGCATGCTCGGCGTGCAGGCGGCGGGCGCGGCCCCGCTGGTCAACGGCGCCCCGGTGAAGGATCCCGAGACCATCGCCACCGCGATCCGGATCGGCGCGCCCGCCTCCTGGAACGGCGCGGTCGAGGCCAAGGAGCAGTCCGGCGGCGCTTTCCGCGCCGCCACCGACGAGGAGATCCTCGACGCGTACCGCCTGGTCGCGGCGACCGAGGGCGTGTTCGTCGAGCCCGCGTCGGCGGCCAGCGTGGCCGGTGTGCTCGCCGCACGCAAGGAGGGCTGGCTGGATGCCGGGCTCACCGTGGTGTGCACCGTGACCGGCAACGGTCTCAAGGACCCCGACACCGCGCTGTCGGGCATGCCCAAGGTGCAGCCGATCTCGGTCGATCCGGTCGCGGTCGCCGCCGAATTAGAGCTGGCCTGAGTTGAATTCGCGCGACAGCCAGGTCATGAGCGCGACGCTGCCCGCCGGTCTGACCGTGACCGCCCGGGTGCCCGCGTCCACCGCGAACCTCGGTCCCGGGTTCGACTCGCTCGGTATGGCATTGGGGATCTACGACGAAATCCAGGTGCGCACTACCGATTCCGGGCTCACCATCCGGGTCGAGGGTGAGGGCGCCGACGATGTGCCTTGGGGCCCTTCGCATCTCGTGGTCCGCGCGATCGAGCGCGGCCTGGAGTCGGCCGGGGTGTGGGCCGACGGCCTCGATGTGGTGTGCCGCAACGTGATTCCGCATTCGCGCGGCCTCGGGTCCTCGGCCTCGGCGGTGGTCGGCGGACTTGCCGCCGGGTGCGCCCTCGCCGCGAAGCTGGACTCGGCGCCGGCCACGCCTGCCGACCGATTGGTGCAGCTGGCAGCGGAATTCGAGGGGCATCCGGACAACGCGGCGGCCAGCGTGCTCGGCGGGATCGTGGTCTCGTGGACCGAGAGCGATCGCCCCGCCGACGAGGCCCCGGGCACGGAATACCACGGTCGCGTCTACCGCGCGGTGCGGCTGGAGGCGCATTCGGCACTGCGCCCGGTCGTGCTGATCCCGGAGGAGCGCTCGTCCACCGCGCACACCCGCGGCCTGCTGCCCGACGTCGTGCCGCACGGCGACGCGGCGTTCAACGTCAGCCGCGCCGCGCTGGCCGTGGTGGCGCTCACCCAGCGTCCCGACCTGCTGCTGCCCGCCACCGCGGACCGCCTGCACCAGGCCCAGCGTGCGCCCGCGCTACCGCTGACCACCGCCTGGATCACGCGCCTGCGCACGGCGGGCATCGCGGCCACCGTCTCCGGGGCGGGACCGACCATCCTGGCCCTGGGGACCAGCGAATTTCCCGCGGAACTCCGCGAACTGGCGGCAGCCGACGGCTTGCGCGTAGTGGAGCCGGGAATCGCCGAAGGCGTCCTGATCGACTGACGGCGAGTCTGTCTTGCCGAGATTCGCAATGGACAGCTATTCTGGGCAGGTCCGTACATCGTGCGCATCAGACGCCGGTGCTTCATCAGGGCAATCGCTCCAGCAGGCTCCAGGCTCGAGCCTCCAGGCCATGGGGGTGCTGCGTAGCTGCGCAACTGGAATGATCTCTCCCCACCTTTCACCAATGGTGGAGAAGCCGCCGGTCCGGCGGGGCAGGTGATACGGCACACAGCGCCCGGACGGACGCATCCCAGTCCGGCAGAATGCCCGGGCTGCGGGACGAACCCTCGAAACAGCACACGGCGATCGAGGGAAGGAAAGGATTTCCGTGACAGATACGGACCTGCTCGCGACACCCGGCGTGGAATCGAACCCGACGGGCGAGCGCGATAGTGAATCCGGACAGATTTCGAAGATGAGCGAACACACCGACGTCGCACGATCGGGGCTGACTGGAATGTTGTTGCCGCAGTTGCGTGCGCTCGCGGGGGAACTCGGTATCCGAGGCACCTCCGGGATGCGCAAGGGCGATCTGATCGCCGCCATCAAGGAAAATCAGGCCGCGGGCAAGGCGGCGAAGGCGGAGAAGCCCGCCAAGAGCGAGGCCAAGTCCGCGGCAACCGCGAAGGCCGACGCCCCCGCGAAGGCCGGTGCCCCCGCGAAGACCGCCGCTCCCGCTGAGCAGGCGCCGGCCAAGGCCGAGCAGGCGACCCTCGACGTGACGCCCGCGGCTTCGGCCGCGCCCAGCGAGGCTCCCGCCCCGGCGAAGACGGCCCCCGCCGATTCCGCGCCCGCCGTCGAGGCGGCGTCGTCCACGGCGACCGAGACCACCGAGGAGTCCGGCCGAGACAGCGAGTCCGGCCGAGACAGCGGCCAGCGTGGCCGCGGTCGGCAGCGGCGCGGCCGTGACCAGGCGCGATCCGCGACCGATACCGCGCAGGCCGAGACGCGTACCGAGGAACCGAAGCAGGACGCCGAGCAAGGTGGCGAGCGCCGCCGCGACCGCGGCCAGAGCGACCGTGGCCAGGGTGAGCGTGGCCAGGGTGAGCGGCAGAGCGACCGCGGCCAGGGCGAGCGGCAGAGCGACCGCGGCCAGGGTGAGCGGCAGAGCGACCGCGGCCAGGGTGAGCGGCAGAGCGACCGCGGCCAGGGTGAGCGGCAGAGCGACCGCGGCCAGGGCGAGCGTGGCCAGCAGAGCCAGAACGGCAGCGCGGGTGGCCGCGGCGGCGACGACGAAGAGGGCGGTCGCGGACGGCGCGGACGCCGCTTCCGGGAGCGTCGTCGTGGGCGTGACCGCGACGGCGGCGGCGGTGGCGGCGAGACCCGCGAGCTCGAGATCCGCGAGGACGACGTCCTCCAGCCGGTCGCGGGCATCCTCGATGTGCTGGACAACTACGCCTTCGTCCGCACCTCGGGTTACCTGGCCGGGCCGAACGACGTCTACGTGTCGATGAACCTGGTCCGCAAGAACGGCCTGCGCCGCGGTGACGCGATCACCGGCGCGGTGCGCGCCCCCCGCGACGGCGAACAGTCCAACCAGCGCCAGAAGTTCGATCCGCTGGTGCGGCTGGACACGGTCAACGGCGGCGACGTCGAGGCGGCCAAGCGCCGTCCCGAATTCGGCAAGCTCACCCCGCTGTACCCGAACCAGCGCCTGCGGCTGGAGACCCAGCAGAACAAGCTGACCACCCGGGTGATCGACCTGATCATGCCGATCGGCAAGGGCCAGCGCGCCCTGATCGTGTCGCCGCCGAAGGCCGGTAAGACCACGATCCTGCAGGACATCGCGAACGCGATCGCGACCAACAACCCCGAGTGCTACCTGATGGTGGTGCTGGTCGACGAGCGTCCGGAAGAGGTCACCGACATGCAGCGCTCGGTGAAGGGCGAGGTCATCGCCTCGACCTTCGACCGTCCGCCGTCGGATCACACCTCGGTCGCCGAACTCGCCATCGAGCGCGCCAAGCGCCTGGTGGAGATGGGCAAGGACGTCGTCGTGCTGCTCGACTCGATCACCCGGCTCGGGCGCGCGTACAACAACTCCTCGCCCGCCTCGGGCCGAATCCTCTCCGGTGGTGTGGATTCCACCGCGCTGTACCCGCCCAAGCGGTTCCTCGGCGCGGCCCGCAACATCGAGAACGGCGGCTCGCTGACGATCATCGCCACCGCCATGGTGGAGACCGGTTCGACCGGTGACACGGTGATCTTCGAGGAGTTCAAGGGCACCGGTAACGCCGAGCTCAAGCTGGACCGCAAGATCGCGGAGCGGCGGGTGTTCCCGGCGGTGGACGTCAACCCGTCCGGTACCCGCAAGGACGAGCTACTGCTCAGCCCCGACGAGGCGGGGGTACTGCACAAGCTGCGCCGCGTACTGTCCGGCCTGGACTCGCACCAGGCGATCGATCTGCTGATCGACCGTCTGAAGAAGTCCAAGAACAACCTCGAGTTCTTGATGCAGGTGAGCAAGACCGCGCCGGGCGCGCTCGACGAGTGAGTAGCGGCGCCAGGTCGGCGCCGTGACAACGGCCGAAAGGGTCCCGCTGATGCGGGACCCTTTCGGCGTCCGGGGAGCGAAGAATACGAGGCCGACCGTGGCCGCGCCGCCGATGAGGAGAGCGATGATCAGCGCGCAGGGCCCGACGTCGGGATCGGGGGCGGCGGATTCCGAGGTGTGGACGTACACGGCGTTCTTCGGCGCGGGATAGTTCGGGTTCGCGGGGAGCGCGGATACACCGACGGCCACCGAGAGAAACAGCAGAACGAAAATCGCGGCCGCGATCCGGACGTTCACGGGGTCTCCTTCCTGTCTCGGCACGCCGATGTGCACCAGGTCTGCCACTCTATGAACGAATTCGTTCACATTCGTGAGTAGCGGACTACCCGACTTCAGGGTCCAGGAGGTGGCGCGGATTCGCGTGCCCGGACTTCCGGGGGCGCGAACGATGGGGGAGTACCTGGGGTGGGAACAAACCACTCGCCAGGGGCGTTTTGGGAGCGTAACGGCAGTTCTGGCATACTGAACGGTCGTTGCGTCTGCTCAGGTGAGCAGAGCTCCCGCCTAGTCGGTTCCGGTTCACGCTTCGCGTTCGCGCGGGCGACCCGGCGACCACAATCGAGAGGACATCCATGAAGGCAGGAATTCACCCGACGTATGTCGACACCACGGTCGTCTGTGGTTGCGGCAACACCTTCCAGACTCGCAGCACCAAGGAGTCGGGACACATCACCGTCGAGGTCTGCTCGCAGTGCCACCCGTTCTACACCGGCAAGCAGAAGATCCTCGACACCGGTGGCCGCGTGGCCCGCTTCGAGGCTCGTTACGGCAAGCGTGCCGGCAAGAAGGCCGACGCCAAGTAGCTTCCTCGCCGACGCCCGGTCCTGCCCCGCAGGCCGGGCGTCGGTGTTTTTGTATGGACAGCTACCAGGAGAAGGAAGCACTGTGACGCAACCGTCCGCCATCGACGACATTCTGGCCGAGTACGCCGGCTTGGAGACGCAGCTGTCCGATCCGTCGCTGCACAACGATGCGGGCGCCGCGCGCCGGGTCGGCAAGCGATTCGCCGAGCTGGCCCCGGTCATGGCCACCTATCGCAAGCTCGAGACGGCCCGCGGCGACTTGTCCGCCGCGCGGGAACTCGCCGCCGACGACGCCGCGTTCGCCGCGGAGGTCCCGGATCTGGAACAACAGGTCGAGGAACTGGAACAGGCCCTCGCCGACCTGCTGGCCCCGCGCGACCCGCACGACGGCGACGACGTCGTGCTCGAGGTCAAGTCCGGCGAAGGCGGCGAGGAGTCCGCGTTGTTCGCCGCCGACCTGGCCCGCATGTACGTGCGGTATGCCGAGCGCCACGGCTGGAAGGTCGAGATCCTCGACGCCGCCCTGTCGGACCTGGGCGGATACAAAGAGGCGACGCTGTCGATCAAGAGCCGCGACGCGGCGCGCGACGGTGTCTGGTCGCGATTCAAGTTCGAGGGCGGTGTGCACCGGGTGCAGCGCGTCCCGGTGACCGAATCGCAGGGCCGCATCCACACCTCGGCGGCGGGCGTGCTGATCTACCCGGAACCCGACGAGATCGAAGAAGTGCAGATCGACGAGTCCGATCTCCGCATCGACGTGTACCGCTCCTCCGGCAAGGGGGGTCAGGGCGTCAACACCACCGACTCCGCGGTGCGCATCACCCACCTGCCTTCCGGCATCGTGGTCACCTGCCAGAACGAGCGTTCCCAGCTGCAGAACAAGGCGCGCGCCATGCAGGTCCTCGCGGCGCGTTTGCAGGCACTGGCGGAAGAACAGGCCGATCAGGAGGCCGCGGCGGGCCGCGCCAGCCAGATCCGCACGGTGGACCGCTCCGAGCGCATCCGCACCTACAACTTCCCGGAGAACCGGATCACCGACCATCGGATCGGCTTCAAGGCGCATAACCTCGACGCCGTGCTGGACGGGGAACTCGACGCGCTGCTCGACGCTCTGGGGAAGGCGGATCGCGAAGCGCGTATGGCCGCGGAATGATCGTCCTTCGGGCAGAGTCGGTGTCATGTCCACGAGCCGAGTAGCGCTGCGCCCCGTCATCAACGACGCCATCGAGACGTTACGGATCGCCGGGGTGCACAGCCCGCGGGCCGACGCCGAACATCTCGCCGCGCACGTCCTCGGCGTGGAGCGGACAAGGCTGGTGCTGACGCCGCTCGTCCCGCCCGGCAAGTTGGACGAGTACCGCGAGTTGGTCGCCCGCCGGGCACGGCGAATCCCGTTGCAGCACTTGACTGGAACGGCCGTGATGGGTGCGCTCGATCTCGCGGTGGGCCCCGGCGTCTTCGTGCCGCGCCCGGAGACCGAGTTGCTGTACGCCTGGGCGCTGGCGCAGTTGGAGGCGCTGCCGCACGATCACACGCCGATCGTCGTCGACCTGTGCACCGGATCGGGCGCGCTCGCACTGGCCCTCGCGCACGCGCGCCCCGACGCCGAAGTGCACGCCGTGGAACTCGATCCCGCCGCGCAGGTCTGGGCCCGGCGCAACGCCGACGACCGGATCGCCGCGGGCGATACCCCGATCACCCTCTACGCCGACGACGCCACCGATCCCGGCCTGCTCACCGACCTGAACGGCCGGGTGGACATCGTCGTGTCCAACCCGCCCTACATCCCCGAGGGCGCAGGTCTCGACCCCGAAGTGGCCGAGCACGATCCGTCCGTCGCCTTGTTCGGCGGCCCGGACGGATTGTCGGTAATACGCGGCATGATCCCGAACATCGCCCGGCTGCTGCGCCCAGGCGGCGCCACCGCCATCGAGCACGACGACACCAACGGCTCCGGCGTAGCCGCCCTCCTCACCGCCACCGGCGCCTTCACCGACGTCGTCGAACACCCCGACTTGGCAGGCAAACCCCGCTTCGTCGCCGCCACCCACACGTGAGGGAGTCTTCCGCGCGGTTCCTCGCGTGGGGCACCGAATTCGTGTGGTCTTGCCCGGCTCCTGTGATGCCGACCACGTCCATTCCTCTGATGACAGCGTCGTCTGACGACGTGCCGCCGGATGAAGCAACGACGATGCCCTGCGCGATCCGAGACTTTTCCGGCCGCACTGGCGTGCGCGGGACGATTCGCGATCGTTCGCTATGCCGGGAACTGGGCTCAACGGATCGGCGCGGCCTCCGCACGGCACTGTGCGCTGCCGAACGGAGGGATTTGCACTCGGCGACTATGGCGTGCGCGGCACTGTAGAGCTGGCCAACTGCAAGGCCCGCACTCGAGACGATCGCGAGCGCGCCGCGTATTGCACCGAGCCGCAAAGTCGCCTCGAGGATGCTCCCGGTGCGCGGCGACAGCCGCCGCATCCCACGTGACGACTGATTTCGTAAGCACGTGGGTAACTCGCCGGGCACGCCCAGAACTCGCTCGGCACCCGACGCAAGACCTGAACGCAACTCTCGTTTCACCCCACTAGTACGGCCTGAATACGCGGAGAGGCGGGGGAGCATGCCAGGATGGTTGCCGTGAGTACCGTCTACGACTGCGCGGATCCCGACTCGCGCGCCGCGGGACTGTCCGCAGCCACCAGCGCCCTGAAATCCGGACGTCTGGTCGTGCTGCCCACCGACACCCTGTACGGGCTGGGCGCCGACGCGTTCGATTCGACCGCGGTGAGCTCGTTGCTCGCGGCCAAGCGCCGCGGCAGGGACATGCCGGTGCCGGTGCTCGTCGGGTCCTGGCACACCATCGACGGCCTGGTGTTCTCGGTGCGCCCGCAGGCGCGCGAGCTGATCCGGGCGTTCTGGCCCGGCGGCCTGAGTCTGGTTGTGCAGCAAGCGCCTTCGCTCGCGTGGGATCTCGGCGACACCCGCGGGACGGTGATGTTGCGGATGCCGCTGCACCCGGTCGCGCTCGAACTGTTGCGCGAGGTCGGCCCGCTGGCGGTGTCCAGCGCCAACGTGTCCGGGCAGCCGCCGGCGAAGACCGCCGCCGAGGCACGCGATCAACTCGGCGATCTGGTCGGCGTCTATCTGGACGGCGGCCCGGCCGAACACGCGGTCGCCTCCACCATCGTCGACCTGACCGCCGATCAGCCGCGCATCCTGCGCGTGGGCGCGGTGCCCGTCGCCGACATCGCCGAGGTGCTCGGCATGTCGCCGGAAGCGCTCAGCGGCGCCGCGCAGCTCGGATGATGGGTTCGAGCGCCGTCGTCCCGCTCCGGGAGCTGCTCGTCGTGCTGCTCATCTCCGCGGTGGTGACGTTCCTGGCCACCGGTGGGGTGCGGGTGCTGGCGATCGGCTTCGGCGCGGTGGCCGTGCCGCGTGACCGGGACGTGCACGTCAAGCCGATTCCGCGGATGGGCGGCGTCGGCATGTACATCGGTGTGGTCGCCGCGGTGCTGTTCGCCCACCAGCTGCCCGCGCTGCGCAGCGGCTTCGACTACAAACCCAACATCCCGATCGCCGTGCTGGTGGCTGCCACGATCATCGTGCTGGTCGGCATCGTCGACGACCGCTGGGGACTCGACGCGCTGACGAAGTTCGCGGGCCAGGTGACGGCGGCGGGCGTGATGGCCGTCATGGGATTGGGCTGGTATGTGATCTACAACCCGTTCAGCAACACCACGGTGGTGCTGGACGGATTGCAGGGCGGGCTCGTTACGGTCGCGGTCACCGTCACCCTGGTCAACGCCATGAACTTCGTCGACGGCTTGGACGGCCTCGCGGCGGGCTTGGGGCTGATCGCCGCGCTGGCGGTTTTCGCGTTCTGCCTCGGTCTGATGAACGAGCAGGGCGGCTCGGTCGACACCTACCCGCCCGCGTTGCTGGCCGCCGCGCTCGCGGGTGGCTGCCTCGGATTCCTGCCGCACAATTTCCAGCCCGCGCGCATATTCATGGGCGACTCCGGTTCGATGTTGATCGGGTTGATGCTGGCCGCGGTCTCGACCGGCGCCTCGGGGCGAATCCCCCTGCAGGGATACGGTCCGCGCGACATCGTCGGTCTGCTTTCTCCGCTGTTGCTGGTCGGCGCGGTGATGTTCATTCCGGTGCTGGACCTGTTGCTCGCCATTGTGCGACGGGTTCGCGCGGGCGTCAGTTTCTCGACGCCGGACAAAATGCACTTGCATCATCGCTTGCTGCAGATCGGCCATTCCCATCGCCGCGTGGTGTTGTTGATCTATTTGTGGGTCGGTGTGCTCGCGTTCGGCGCGGTCGGCACCTCGCTGATGGATCGCAGGCTGGTCGTGTTGCTGATGGCGGGCGGGCTGGTTTTCGCTTTGGTGATCACCGCTATTCCGGGGCTGCGGCGTGGGGACCCGGCGGGCGACGGATCGGCGTCCGGGTAAAGTCGGCGACTGTGAGCTTCACACCCGAACCCGTCCCCGGCCCCGACGCGCCGCTGCGGTCCGCGCTGCGCTACGGACTGATCGGCTTGGGCGTGCTGGTGGTCCTGTCGGTCGCGCTGGGCGCGGCCGTCTCGGGTGTCGCCGGCGTGTGGGGCGCGGTGCTCGGCGCCGCGATCGGCGGCGGCTTCATCCTCACCACCGCGGCCGTGGTGCTGTTCGGCGCGAAACTGCCGCCGAGCACCGCGGGGCTGGTCATGCTGGTCAGCTGGGTGGGGAAGGTCCTGGTGGCGCTGATCGTCGTCGGGATCCTGCACCGATTCGACTTCTACGACCGGGTCGTGTTGTTCCTCACCGTGGTCGGCGCCCTGGTGATCGTGCTCGGTGCGGAGACGTACGGCGTTGTCCGGCAGAAGGTTCCGTACGTGACGACGACCGACTCGGAACCCACGTCCGATACCCGCCAGTAACGAAAAACCCCCCACCCCCTACACGCTGTCGTAGATGACTTGGTAAAGTGTTGGTAAGCAAGCGACCAAGTCGGGGATCAGTGAGGGGTCACCGCCGAGATCCCCTGCATGGGCCGCTATGCTTACTGCCGTGCCGGGCTCCGAGGGGTGTTCCGGTTCTGCATGTCGACGAATGTCGCCGACACACGTACAGACGCCTGGTGGATTTCGAACCACCGCACAGCTGCTGACGAACTTCGAGCCGACCTGAGTCGACCCAAATTGATCGTCAATGTCCGATCGAACCGCGGGAATGACCGTACCCGCGGCCCGAACACGGGAGAGAACGCTGAGCGTCACCACTCTGGCGGCCGAGTTCCACGCGCCGTCGCTTACCGACTTCTTCCCTCCAGCTGTGCTGTTCGAGGGAACGCCGTTCGAACTCGATCGATTGATGCTGATCCGCATTCTGATGACGGCTGTTCTCTCGGTCGTGATGGTGCTGGCATTCCGCTCGCCCCGGATCGTTCCGCGCGGCCTGCAGAATGTCGCCGAAATCGGCCTGGTCTTCGTCAAAGAGCAGATCTGCGACGAGGTCCTCGGCAAGGAAACGGGACGGAAGTTCTTCCCGCTGATCGCGACGATCTTCTTCACGGTCCTCTTTCTGAACTTCTCGGGTGTCGTTCCGGGGTTGAACATCTCGTCGAACGCCCGAATCGGCATGCCGCTGGTGCTGGCCGTCATCGCGTACCTGGCGTTCAACTACGTCGGTATCAGGAAGTACGGCTTCTTCAACTACATGCGCAGCAGCATCGTCGTTCCGAACGTTCCCCCCGCGCTGCATGTGCTGCTGATTCCGATCGAGTTCGTCTCGACCTTCATCCTGCGTCCGTTCACGCTGACCGTCCGACTCATGGCGAACATGCTGGCCGGCCACATCATGCTGGTGCTGTTCTTCAGCGCGACCTGGTTCTTCCTGTTCGACGCCACCTCGTGGATGAAGGTGTTCTCGCCGTTCTCGCTGGTCGCGGGACTCGGATTCACGCTCTTCGAGCTGTTGGTCATCTTCCTGCAGGCCTACGTGTTTGCGCTGCTGACCGCCGTATACATCGGACTCGCACAGCACGCGGCCGATCACTGACCTGACCGACACAACTACCGGAAACCTGCTACACCACGCCGACCGGCGGGTGAGCAACAGAAAGGGAATGGAAGACTCATGAGCCTCGCTTACCTGGCCCAGGAAGCCGCCACGAACGAGAGCACCTTCAAGGGCCTGGGCGCCGTCGGCTACGGTCTCGCCGCGATCGGCCCCGGCATCGGCGTCGGCATCGTTGTCGGCAAGGCCATCGAGGGCATCGCGCGTCAGCCTGAGCTGCAGGGCACCATCCGCACCAACATGTTCCTCGGTATCGCGTTCACCGAGGCCCTCGCCCTTATCGGTCTCGTCGCCGGCTTCATTTTCTGATTCCGATGTACGAGTCAGTTTTGCTCGCGGCGGCGGAGGGAGAGGATGTGAATCCTCTCATCCCCGAAACGTACGACATCGTCTGGTCGATCGTCTGCGTCGTCATCATCGCGGCCCTGTTCTACAAGTACGTGGTCCCGCGCCTGATGAAGACGCTCGACGAGCGCTCGGACAAGATCGAAGGCGGCATCGCTCGCGCGGAAGCCGCGCAGGAAGAAGCTCAGCTCACCCTGCAGCAGTACCAGCAGCAGCTGGCCGAGGCCCGGCTCGAGGCCGCGCGCATCCGGGAGGACGCGCGCACCCAGGGCCAGGAGATCCTCGCGCAGATGCGCTCGGAGGCCCAGGCCGAAGCCGATCGCATCATCGCGGCGGGCCACACTCAGCTGGAAGCACAGCGCCAGCAGATCCTGACGGAGCTGCGCCACGAGGTCGGCCGCACGGCCGTCGACCTGGCCGAGAAGATCATCGGGCAGTCGGTTTCGGACGAGGCCAAGCAGGCCGCCTCGATCGACCGGTTCCTCGACGAGCTCGACCAGACCGACGCAGGCATCGGGGTCGGAAGGTAACGACGCGAAAGTGAGAAGCATGTACGCAGCGAGCCGCGAGGCCAGTGCCCGGTCTCGGGAGGCGCTTCGGGCCGCTCTGACCGGAAGCGACAGTGCTGCGGCCACGACGGGCTCGGAACTGTTCGCCGTTGTCGCCGTGCTGGACGACCAGCGTTCGCTGCGTGTGGCGCTCGCGGACGTGTCGGTGCCGGGTTCCGTGCGCGCGGAACTGTGCGAGCGGGTCTTCGGCGGCAAGGTCAGCGCTGCCACGCTGGCAGTGCTGACCACCGCGGTGGCCCAGGACTGGTCGCGCACCTCCGACCTGGTGGACACCCTGGTGCTGCTCGGCCAGGAGGCGTTGCTGGAGTCGGCGGCCCAGCGTGGCCGGCTCGAAGCGGTGGAGGACGAGCTGTTCCGGCTCGGCCGGATCATCAGCGACAACCCCGAGTTGGAGCAGGCACTGTCGGATCGGTCGCAGCAGGCCTCGGCCAAGAGCGAGCTGGTCAACCGGCTGCTCGCCGGTAAGACGGAGCCCATCACCCTGACCCTGGCGGAGCAGGTGGTGACCAGGCAGCGGTCGGGCATCAGCGCCGCCTTCGACGAGCTGGCCGACCTCGCGGCGGCGCGTCGCGATCAGATCGTCGCGCACGTGCGCGCCGCGATCGGGCTCAGCGAGCAGCAGCGCGACCGGCTGGCCGCGTCGCTGCGGCGCATCTACGGCAAGGCGACCACGGTGCACATCCAGGTCGACCCGAGTCTGCTGAGCGGAGTCGTGGTGCGCGTCGGTGACGACGTGATCGACGGCAGCGCACTCGGCCGACTGGAGAAGCTGCGCCGGGCCCTGACCTAGCGCGCTTCCACCACCCCCGACATTCCAGACCCAGACAGCGAGAGCAGGAAGAACATGGCGGAGCTGACGATCTCCTCCGACGAGATCCGTAGCGCGATCGAGAGCTACACCAAGAGCTACACCCCCGAGACCTCCATCGAAGAAGTCGGTGTGGTCACCGACACCAGTGACGGCATCGCGCACGTCAGCGGCCTGCCTTCGGCAATGGCCAACGAGCTGCTCGAGTTCCCGGGCGGCGTGCTCGGCGTCGCGCTGAACCTCGAGGACCGTGAGATCGGTGCGGTCATCCTCGGCGAGTACGCCGAGATCGAGGAGGGCCAGGAGGTCCGCAGGACCGGTGACGTGCTCTCGGTTCCGGTCGGCGACAAGTTCCTCGGCCGCGTGGTGAACCCGCTGGGCCAGCCGATCGACGGCCTCGGCGAGATCGAGTCCGAGGAACAGCGCGTGCTCGAGCTGCAGGCCGCCACCGTGCTGGAGCGCCAGCCGGTCGAGGAGCCGCTGGCCACCGGCATCACCGCGATCGACGCGCTGACCGCCATCGGCCGTGGCCAGCGTCAGCTGATCATCGGCGACCGCAAGACCGGCAAGACCGCGGTCTGCATCGACGCGATCCTGAACCAGAAGGCCAACTGGGAGACCGGCGATCCGACCAAGCAGGTGCGCTGCATCTACGTAGCCATCGGCCAGAAGGGCTCCACCATCGCGGGCGTCAAGGCCGCGCTGGAGCAGCACGGCGCGCTGGAGTACACCACCATCGTCGCCGCCCCGGCCTCCGACTCCGCCGGCTTCAAGTGGCTGGCCCCCTACACCGGTTCGGCCATCGGCCAGCACTGGATGTACCAGGGCAAGCACGTGCTCATCGTGTTCGACGACCTGACCAAGCAGGCCGAGGCGTACCGCGCCATCTCGCTGCTGCTGCGTCGCCCGCCGGGCCGCGAGGCCTACCCGGGTGACGTCTTCTACCTGCACTCCCGGCTGCTGGAGCGTTGTGCGAAGCTGTCCGACGAGCTGGGCGCGGGCTCGATGACCGGTCTGCCGATCATCGAGACCAAGGCCAACGACATCTCGGCGTTCATCCCGACCAACGTCATCTCCATCACCGACGGTCAGGTCTTCCTCGAGTCCGACCTGTTCAACAAGGGTGTCCGCCCGGCGATCAACGTCGGTACCTCGGTCTCCCGTGTCGGTGGCGCCGCCCAGACGAAGGGCATGAAGAAGGTGGCCGGTTCGCTGCGCCTCGAGCTGGCGCAGTACCGCGAGCTGGAGGCGTTCTCCGCCTTCGCCTCCGACCTGGACGCGGCCTCGCTGGCTCAGCTCGAGCGCGGCGCCCGCTGGGTCGAGCTGCTCAAGCAGGACCAGTACTCGCCGGTGCCGGTCGAGGATCAGATCATCTCGATCTACCTGGTCGACCGTGGCCACTTCGACTCGATCCCGGTCGCGGACATCCGCCGCTTCAACGCCGAACTGCTCGAGGAGCTGCACCGCAGCGCCGCCGACGTGTTCAAGGCGATCGAGGGCGGCAAGGTGCTCGCCGGCGAGACGGCCGAGCAGGTCGAGGCGGCGACCAAGAAGTTCTTGGGAACCTTCCTCACCTCCGACGGCACCCCCGTGGTCAACGAGGCCGAAGCCGGCCAGCTCGACCACGAAGAGGTCGAGTCGCTGTCGGTGACCCGCAAGCACGTCGAGAAGTAACGCGGGTCGGCAAATGCGCTATTCGATCCGCGGCATGCGCGACGGGCACGAGGGTGGCAGCGACCACCTCGTGCCCGGCGGATGCCGCCCATCCCACGCAGCGAATGAAGGGAGTGTGAACCGCTGATGGCAAGCTTGCGTGAATTGCGCTCCCGCATTCGTGGTGTGAATTCGATCAAGAAGATCACCAAGGCCCAAGAGCTGATCGCGACCTCGCGCATCTCCAAGGCCCAGGCCAGGGTCGCGGCCGCGAAGCCGTACGCGGAGGAGATCACCAAGGTCCTCAGCGAGCTGGCGAGCGCGTCGAAGAACCTTTCGCATCCGCTGCTGACCGAGCGCGCCAACCCGCGCCGGGCGGCCGTGCTGGTGATCACCAGTGACAGCGGCATGTGCGGTGGCTACAACTCGAACGTGCTCAAGCGCGCGGAAGAGCTGATGACCACCTTGCGTGACGAAGGCAAAGAGCCGGTGCTCTACGTCATGGGCAACAAGGGCCTGACGTACTACGCCTTCCGCAATCGCTCGTACGTGTCGGCGTGGACCGGGTTCTCGCAGCAGCCGAAGTACTCCGATGCTTCGTCCGCGTGCCACCACCTGGTCGACGCCTTCATGGCAGGCTCCGACGGGGCGGTGCCCGCTCCGAACGGGACGGGTGACATCGCCGGTGTCGACGAGCTGCACGTCGTGTACACCCGCTTCGTCTCGATGCTGACGCAGACCCCTGAGGTGCGCCGGTTGGCGCCGATCCAGGTGAGCTACGTCGACGAGAACTTCGACCTGGGTGAGGACATCGTGTCGGATTCACCGACCGCGGACGTCCACGCGCAGTACGAATTCGAGCCCGACGCCGATGTGCTGCTGGCGGCGCTGCTGCCCAAGTACGTCAACACGCGCATCTACGCGTCGTTGCTCGAGGCAGCGGCATCCGAGTCAGCGGCTCGGCGCACCGCAATGAAGGCCGCCACCGACAACGCCAACGAACTCGCGAGCGTGCTCCAGCGCGAGGCGAACTCGGTGCGCCAAGCCCAGATCACGCAGGAAATCAGCGAAATCGTCGGCGGCGTGAACGCGCTGGCGTCGAGCTCGGACCGCGACTGAGCGCCACCAGCGGCCTGAGCGACGGGCACGTAGAAGGCCCCTCGAAGGCCGCACATCGACACGGAGAGAACCAACACCAATGACCGCAGCTGTCACTCAAGACAACACGAGCCGGACCGGCGGCGCCGCAGGCCGCGTCGTCCGGGTCATCGGCCCCGTCGTGGACGTCGAGTTCCCGCGCGGAGCCATTCCCGAGCTGTTCAACGCTCTGCACGCCGAGATCACCCTGACCTCGGTGGCCAAGACCCTGACCCTCGAGGTCGCCCAGCACCTCGGCGACAACATCGTGCGCACCATCTCGATGCAGCCGACCGACGGCCTGGTCCGCGGTGCCACCGTCACCGACACCGGCAAGCCGATCTCGGTGCCGGTCGGTGACGTGGTCAAGGGCCACGTCTTCAACGCCCTCGGCGACTGCCTGGACACCCCCGGCCTCGGCCGCGAGGGCGAGCAGTGGGGCATCCACCGCAAGCCGCCGTCGTTCGACCAGCTCGAGGGCAAGACCGAGATCCTGGAGACGGGCATCAAGGTCATCGACCTGCTCACCCCGTACGTGAAGGGCGGCAAGATCGGTCTGTTCGGTGGCGCCGGTGTCGGCAAGACCGTTCTGATCCAGGAGATGATCACACGTATCGCGCGGGAATTCTCCGGCACCTCCGTGTTCGCCGGCGTCGGCGAGCGCACCCGTGAGGGCACCGACCTGCGCCTGGAGATGGAGGAGATGGGCGTCCTCCAGGACACCGCCCTCGTCTTCGGACAGATGGACGAGCCGCCGGGCACCCGTATGCGCGTCGCGCTCTCGGCCCTGACCATGGCCGAGTACTTCCGCGACGTGCAGCACCAGGACGTGCTGCTGTTCATCGACAACATCTTCCGGTTCACCCAGGCCGGTTCCGAGGTGTCGACCCTGCTCGGCCGCATGCCCTCCGCCGTCGGTTACCAGCCCACGCTGGCCGACGAGATGGGTGAGCTGCAGGAGCGCATCACCTCGACCCGTGGTCGGTCGATCACCTCGCTGCAGGCCATCTACGTGCCCGCCGACGACTACACCGACCCGGCTCCGGCGACCACCTTCGCCCACCTCGACGCGACGACCGAGCTCTCCCGCCCGATCTCGCAGAAGGGCATCTACCCGGCCGTCGACCCGCTGACCTCGACCTCCCGCATCCTGGAGGCCTCGATCGTCGGCGACCGGCACTTCCGGGTGGCCAACGAGGTGAAGCGGATCCTGCAGAAGTACAAGGAACTGCAGGACATCATCGCCATCCTCGGTATGGACGAGCTGTCCGAAGAGGACAAGGTGCTCGTCGGCCGCGCCCGTCGTCTGGAGAAGTTCCTCGGCCAGAACTTCATCGTGGCCGAGAAGTTCACCGGTCAGGTGGGTTCGGTCGTGCCGCTCGAGCAGACCATCGACGACTTCGACCGCGTCTGCAAGGGTGAGTTCGACAACTACCCGGAGCAGGCCTTCAACAGCTGCGGTGGTCTCGACGATGTCGAGGCGGCCGCGAAGAAGATCCTCGGAAAGTAGTCACCGATGGCGGAAATGTCAGTCGATCTCGTCGCGGTCGAACGACTGCTCTGGTCCGGCCAGGCGACGTTCGTCAGCGCGCAGACCACCGAGGGCCAGATCGGCATCATGGCCGGGCACGAGCCGTTGCTCGGCCAGCTGGTCGAGGGCGGCACCGTGGCTATCGTGGACACCGATGGTCAGCGGGTCGTCGCCGCGGTGCACGGCGGCTTCTTCTCGGTGACCGCGAACTCGGTTCGGGTGCTCGCCGAGTCGGCGGAATTCGCCGACGAGGTGGACGTCGAGGAGGCCCGCCGGGTGCTGGCCGACTCCGACGCCAGCGAGGAGCAGCAGCGAGCCGCTCAGGCTCGGGTGCGCGCGGTCGAGCAGAACGCGAACGCCTAGCAACAACCTGTCATCGAGAACGATCGCTGTCGGCGGTGAAGCTTCCTTCACCGCCGACAGCGTCTTTCAGGCGAGTCGGACACGGCCGGGGCATTTGTAAACTCGGGGCCGTGATTGAATGACCGCACGCGGTGTCAGCATCGGGCTCGGGGGCGAAAGCCCGCGAAACCACGAGAAGCTGGTACACCGCCAATCGAATGCCGTGGACGACACGGCGGCGGAGCGAAGGGACGTACGGCATTGCAAACCGGGATGGTTCTGCTGATCATTCTGGTGCTAACGCTCGTGTTCCTCGCCTTGGCCTCGACTTACCGCCTGATCATGTTGCGGCGCGGCGGAACTGCCGCGATCCTGCGCGTACTGCCCGCCCGCGGCGGTCAGGGGTGGCGGCACGGCCTGATCCGCTATGACGAGGATCGTCTCGTCTTCTTCAAACTCACCAGCCTGAAACTCGGCCCGGATTCCACCATCCGGCGTCAGGGCATCGAGATCGGCGATCGCCGCGGCCCCCGTGGCGACGAATACGACATCATGACCGACGACATCGCAGTGATCGCGGTGTCCGACCGCGCGGGCGACTTCGAGTTGGCCCTGGATCGCGACTCTTTGACCGCCTTCCTCTCCTGGGTGGAGTCCCGCCCCTCCGATCGCACCCGGCGGATGCCGGGGCTGTAGTTCCCGGTCCGACGGCTATCGGCGGCCCGAGCAGGCCGCGCCCGTTAGGGTTGTGCTGTGAGCGTGCATTTGACCCGGATCTACACGCGGACCGGCGATGACGGGACCACGGGATTGAGCGACTTCTCCCGGGTCGCGAAGACCGACCCACGCCTGGTCGCCTACGCCGACTGCGATGAGACGAACGCCGCCATCGGCGTCGCGATCGCCCTCGGCGGCCCGGACGAAACGATGCTCGCGGTGCTGCGACAGATACAGAACGATCTGTTCGACGCCGGGGCCGACCTCTCCACCCCGGTGGTCGCGGAGCCGAAGTACCCGCCGCTGCGGGTCACCCAGCCCTACATCGATCGGCTCGAAGCGTGGTGCGATGAGTTCAACGCCGGACTGCCTGCGCTCGATTCGTTCATCCTGCCCGGCGGTACCGCGCTGGCGGCCCTGCTGCACACCGCGCGTACGGTCGCCCGCCGTGCGGAGCGCTCGGCCTGGGCGGCGATCGAGTGCCATCCGGAGGACACCAACGCGCTGCCGGCCAAGTACCTCAATCGCCTCTCGGATCTGCTGTTCATCCTGAGCCGGGTCGCCAATCCCGGCGGCGATATCCTGTGGAAGCCCGGCGGGAAACGGCCGGGCGTCTGATCGCGTAGCACCCGAGGCGAGTACCCGAGCGATCACTGGGTATTGCCGGCAAGGTGACGAGACCACCTCGTCGATCGCAGTACGCCCATCCCGCGGCACTCGCTCCAACGGCGAAAACGTCCGGAGGCGAGGGGAGTCGTGGAGAGGCGGCACCGGAGTGCGCCGCCCCAACTATCCTTGCACCAACAGTGCGCCGAATACGCGGAGAGGCGGCATGGAACGGTTTTTGGTTACCGGCGGAAATCGACTCGTCGGTGAGGTCACGGTGGGGGGCGCCAAGAACAGCGTCCTCAAACTGATGGCCGCTGCGCTGCTGGCCGAGGGCACCACCACGATCACGAACTGCCCGGACATCCTCGACGTGCCGCTGATGGGTGATGTCCTACGCGGTCTCGGCTGCGACGTGACCATCGACGGCGGAGTGGTCGCCATCACCACGCCCGCCGAACCGAAGTATCACGCGGACTTCCCCGCGGTGACCCAGTTCCGCGCGTCGGTGTGCGTGCTCGGTCCGCTGATGGCGCGGTGCAAGCGCGCCGTCGTGGCGCTGCCCGGCGGTGACGCCATCGGCTCCCGCCCGCTGGACATGCACCAGGCCGGTCTGCGCCTACTCGGCGCGACCAGCGAGATCGAGCACGGTTGTGTGGTCGCCAAGGCCGACGAATTGCAGGGTGCGCGCATCCGCCTGGATTTCCCCTCGGTCGGCGCGACCGAGAACATCCTCATGGCGGCGGTGCTCGCCGAGGGCGAGACGGTGATCGACAACGCCGCGCGCGAGCCCGACATCGTCGACCTGTGCAACATGCTCGTCCGGATGGGCGCGCGGATCAGCGGCGCGGGCACGTCGGTGCTCACCATCCAGGGGGTCGAACGGCTCGAGCCCACCACGCACCGCGTCATCGGGGACCGCATCGTCGCCGCGACTTGGGGTATCGCCGCGTCGATGACGCTGGGCGACATCCGCGTCACCGGTGTGAATCCCAAGCACCTGTCGCTGGTGCTGGACAAGCTGCGGTCCGCGGGTGCGCGCATTTCGTTCGAGCAGGACGGCTTCCGGGTGGTCCAGGCGGAGCGTCCGCGCGCCGTGAATTTCTCGACCCTGCCGTTCCCCGGTTTCCCGACCGACTTGCAGCCGATGGCCATCGGGCTCGCGTCGATCGCGGACGGGACCTCGATGATCACCGAGAACATCTTCGAGGCGCGCTTCCGGTTCGTGGAGGAGATGATCCGGCTCGGCGCCGACGCGCGCACCGATGGGCACCACGCGGTGGTCCGTGGGATTCCGCGGTTGTCGAGCGCTCCGGTGTGGTCGTCGGATATTCGAGCCGGCGCGGGTCTGGTGCTCGCGGGCTTGGTCGCCGACGGGACCACCGAAGTGCACGACGTCTTCCACATTGATCGCGGATATCCGAATTTCGTCGAGCAGCTGCAGGCCCTCGGTGGCGATGTAAGGCGCGTCGGCGTCGCGGATTGAGTGCCGCGGCGTTCGGGTCGGTGGCGAGTTACCGAAAGCGTTCCGGAAAATGCGTGCTGACCAGGCGATTTGACATGGTGCACGCAGACACGTAACTTATTCCAAGTCAGAGCGACACGGACACCGACCCGGAGCCGAGAAGCTGAGCGGAAACGCTGAGCGGGAGGCCAGGGAAACGAGGTAGGACGAGGAGCGCCTGACGGTCACACTAGCTCGAACGAGACCTCAGTTTGCAACTGGGTTCACGGCTGAGCTAAGCTGGAAAAGTTGCTTCACCGATCAATCGGCTCAAACCGGGCGATGGTGTGTGCGTGTGTTCTTTGAGAACTCAATAGTGTGTCGATGAATGTCAGTGCCAAATATTTTTTGGTTCCGGCCTTTTCACCCCCCGTGTGGAG